>DUHF01000082.1:0-7071 GCA_013331015.1 Methanoregula sp. | reverse complement strand
GAGCCGCATGCGATTCATCGTACGACGGGATCCTTTCCGGGGATGCATCGATTGGTGCCGTTCTTGCCGGGCAGTATGGCCCGGATCATGTCTGGTCCCCGACAAGCCTTGAGACCTATGCAACCTGCCCGTTTGCGTATTTCCTGAACCGGGTGGCAGGTCTTGAAGCCCTGCCGGAAGTTGAGCCGAATCTCTCGGCAAGCGATCGCGGAACAGCAATTCATAATGTCCTGAGCACGTTTTACCGGAAATGGCTCGCTTCCGGCAATACAAAAGTCACGCTGTCAACGCTTGCGGATGCAACGGAGATGATTCTTCGTCTGGCAGATGCCGAACTGGAGAAGTATTCATTCGACAGTCCGCTCTGGGATGCGACAAAGATCCTGATGCTCGGGAATCCCCAAAACGGGCCCGGGTATTTTGAACGGTTCCTTACAAGCGAAACGCTGGAAGCGGACTCGCCGCTGGTACCTTCATACTTCGAGTTCGCCTTCGGCATGGGAACCGACCCATCGGACGATCCTGCATCCTCCCCGGAACCGGTTGAACTCGCATCACCGGATGGCACGAAGAAACTGCGCATCCGTGGCCGGATCGACCGGATCGATATCACGCCGGAGGGGCAGTTCCTCATCTATGATTACAAGTCCGGCAGGGATCATCCGAAGGCAAAGGATATCGAGGCGGGAACCGCGTTGCAGCTGCCGCTCTACCTGCTCTCATTCGGGCAGATCACCGGTTCGCACGGGATTGGCGGGGGGTATTATACAATCCGGCGGGAGGTGGAACGGAGCATTGTCCTTGCAGACAGCTCAGCAAAAGACCTGATGATCTCAAGGCTCCGTCCTTCAGCGGATTTCATGGGTACGATCCAGCATTCCCGGGATTGTGCCTTTGCTTACATTGAAGGGATCCGGAACGGGAGGTTCCCGCTCCCGGCAGAAGAGAAATGCCCGAACCGGTATTGCGACTTCCGGCGGATCTGCCGCTTCGATCCCTACCGGGTCTTAGAGACCGGGGAGGAGACCTGAAATGGGCGCGACAGAACGACAGGCCGAGGCGATCACCCTCCACGACAAGAGCATGGTGGTGACTGCCGGTGCCGGAACCGGTAAGACCTACGTGCTCGTCCAGAAATACCTCGATCTTCTGAAAACACAAGGCGTGAGCGTGCCGCAGATCCTTGCCCTCACGTTCACGGACAAGGCCGCAGCGGAGATGAAGGAACGGATCCGGACCGAGATCCTCAAACAGGAAGGGAAGCAGTGGGAGAAGGCTGCGGAAGATTTCATGATCGCGCCGGTCCAGACATTCCATTCATTCTGCGCACAGGTGCTCCGGGAGTTCCCGATCGAGGCGGGCCTGGAGCCCGGCTTCGCGGTGCTGGACGAACAACAGGTCTCCCGCATCCATACCCGGGCATACGAGGACCTGATCCACACTCGGCAGGAGGGGGCGGTCAATGAATCGCTTGTCCATGTCCTCTCCATCACCGACCAGTTCACCCTGAAGACGATACTTGCTGCACTGTACGGGAAACGGGAGCGCTATGCACGGTTCTTCGCTGCTCTTGGCGAAGATGAGCATCGTGTGGCCGGTGTCTGGAAGACGGAGGTTGAAAAATTCCGCGATGAGGAGATCGCTTCGCTCCGGAAGGATCCCGCGTTCTCTTCGAGAATCCATACGCTGCTCGCTCTTGCATCCGCGTATGCGGGGGTGAATGACAAGGCGGCGGTATTCCTCCAGGAGATCCGGCCCTTGCTTTCGGTGCTTGAAACACCGGCCGATCCCGGGGAATTCTGCCGGGCTGCACGCGAACTTGCCGCAAAGAAACCCGGCAACATCGGGAGCAAAAAGATCTGGAAGCCGGATGATCTCGATGAGTTCAAAAAGTTTCGGAAAGATCTTGCAGAGATCCTGGACCGGAAACACTCCCTGTTCCGGATGACCGTTGATGTGTCCGATCCGGCCATCACCGGCTCGGTGCAGTTCCTGAAAGCGCTGTCGCTGGTCTTTTTGCGGTATGCAGAAATCGTCGGAGCCGGGAAGGCAACCCTCGGCGGCCTCGACTTCTCCGACCTGATCCTCCATGCACGGAGATTGTTCCTTGAACAGGGCGGGCTTGTTGCAACGCACTTCATGCCCCGGTTCCGGTACATCCTTGTCGATGAGTTCCAGGACACGGACCTGTCGCAGTTCGATATCATCCTCGCGATCATCGGGAAACCCTCGCCCGCAACGGACTGCCTCTTCATTGTCGGCGATCCCAAGCAGTCGATCTATCTCTTCCGCGATGCGGACGTGACCCGGTTCAAGGAGGCGCAGGAGATCATTGCCGCTGCCTGCAAAGGCCGGGTCGTGAACCTCGACACCAGCTTCCGGAGCACGAAGGACGTGATCGGCCTTTCGAACATCATCTTCTCCCGGCTGCTCTCATCCGCTGATAAGCCGTGGGAGTTCGGGTACGAGCCGGTCCTGGTTTCGAAAAGCCGTGCCGATCATACCGGTTCGGTTGAACTGCTCCTGCCCCCGAAAGGCACGGATGCAGCCGGCACGAAGCGGAACGAGGCCGGCATGGTGGCGCGGCGGATCCACAGCATCGTCAATGCCAGGCCCCTCTCCGTGTACGAAGAACAGCCGGATCATACATTCATCCAGCGCCCGGCCCGGTACGGCGACATCGCGATCCTGCTCGAAGCGCGGACCAGTCTTTCGTATTATCTGTCTGCGCTTTCCGAGTACGGGATCCCGTTCTATGTCCACGGGGGGACCGGGTTCTACCACCGGCAGGAAGTGTACGATCTTGCGAGCATACTCTCGTTCCTCGAACACCGGCACGACAATGTCAGCCTCGTTGGAATCCTCCGGTCGCCATACTTCGGTCTTCCGGACACGGAACTGTTCCGCATTGCGCAGGAACGCGGGATAACCTTCTGGGACAAACTCGGAACGTACGCGGAGAAGACCGGCCCCGGGCCGGCATCCCGCGCCCGCGATCTTCTCACTTCATGGCAGCAGTACGCCGGCCATGTCGGCCTGGTCGCGCTGCTCCGCAGGATCCTTGCCGAATCCGGGGTCTACACCGTGTATGCGGCGCTCCCGGCCGGGGAACAGATCCTTGCCAACATCGAGAAGCTGGTAGCCATGGCCCGGAACCGCGAGGAGGCCGGGCTGTATGCCCTCGCTGACTTCACTGCCGATCTCCGGATGGCGATGGACGAGGACGAGCGGGAGGGCGAGGCCCCGCTCGATGCTCTTGCGGAGAATGCCGTCAACATCATGACCGTGCATGCGGCAAAGGGCTTAGAGTTCCCGGTCGTCTTTGTGCCGGACATGGGCATGTCCTTCCGCGAAACGTATCCCCCGATCATGATCGGCGATAATCCGCTGATGGTGGGGGTGAAGGTGCCAAACCCGGCTGCGGATTTCGAGATGACCGAGAGCGCCGTGCTTTTGGCGTTGCGGGAGCAGCAGCGGCAGAAGGAGCGGGCCGAGCGGAAGCGGTTGTTGTATGTGGCGCTGACCCGGGCCCGGGATCACCTGTTCATGAGCGGGACTCCTCCGGAGGATGCCGGGATGTCGTTTGATCTTTGCCGGTCCCGGATCGAGTGGGTGTTTACTGCTTTGGGTGTGACCGGGGATGGGATTGCGGCCGGGGGGTTGGAGCTTGTGCTGCCGGACGGGGCCGGTTCCATCAGGTTATCGATCGTTTCTGACCCGGCATCAATTCCGGCCGAGAACGGGCGGGTCGAGCCATCTTTGATCGTTGTACCGGAAGAATGTGCGGGGAAGGCCGGGATCTGGACGGCCCCCCGGTATTCCCCCGGGCCAGCGCGGGTGAAGGTGAAAACCGTTTCGGATATTGAGAACGAAATGAAGGGGAAGGAACCGGCAGCGGCCCGGGAACCGGGGGTGTCGAAGTACCTGCCGGGCGTTGAAGGGACGAAGAAGGGCACGATTATTCACGAGGTGCTGCGGGGCCGGGATGCGGCGACGGTTCTGCAGGAGTACGGGGAGTATTCGGAGGAGCATGTCCGGCAGTGCGAAGAGATCCGTTCGATCTTTTTGTCTTCTGATTTGATGAAGAAGGTGAAGCGGTCTTTTTGCGAGGTGCCGTTTGTTGTTACTGTTGAGGGGGGGCCGGTGACGGGGAAGATCGACCGGTTGTGCGAGATGGAGGATGGGAGCTGGGTGGTGGTGGATTACAAGAGCGCGACAGTCCCCGGACCGGATTCATATTCCCTTCTTGTGGGGGAGTTCCGTACCTCACTCGAGATTTATGGTGAAGCGACCCGTTACCTGACCGGGGCAGGCACGGTTGCGGGATATGTGTATTTCACGGAAACGGGGGAGTTTTTGCCGGTCGATTTACGGTCATAACCGGGAATATTTGGGCAGGGTGATCAGCGGAATACCTGACGTACTGAGCAGCCCGGTTACTTTTTAAACGGTGGGGCTGGTGGTTGTTTTCGGTTTGAGGATGTTGAATCGAACCGCCGGCGTGGATGAGACGATCTGGTGTCCGGCACGGGTGATATCAGGGTATTTTTTTAAATTTCGGAGATCTGTTTTTTTGCTTCAACGGATTCTCGTCTCTGGATCCCGTCGGGAGTATGGGGCGAGGGCCGTGTGAAGACGAGCGGGAGGGATCTCATCGCTGATTTTTTGGGGGAGCGGTCCGGAAGATCAGGGGACGTGGGGGAGGGGAAAACAAAAAACTCCCGGTTATCGGAGGAGGTCCTCGCGATTGTGGAGCAGCCATTTCCAGAGCGGGATGCACGTGATGCCCCCCTCATCTGCCTCGTAATCTTGTGTCAGGATTACCATGCTTTTCACGGTCTTGCCGAATGCATCGCGGAATTCCCGGAGGCTTTCGAACTCCCGATCAGGAACCTTGTCGGTGTAACAGACATTGAGTGCCACCAGGGAGTTGCCGGTTGTTTTTATCACGAAATCCACCTCACGGTTCCCTTTCCAGTAATACGGGATGTGGCCGGATCGCAGCAGTTCCAAAAAGACCAGGTTCTCGGCAAGTTTTCCTTCGTCATCGCTGAACCGGAACGAGACTGCGTTCCGGAGCCCGTTGTCGATGCAGTAAATCTTCTTGTTCTGCCGTGCCTGGGCCTGCAGGGAATACGCGAAGGCCTGGACTTCGAAGAGGATCCGCGCAAGGCTGGCAAAGTGGATGTAATCCCGGACCGTGTCGATATCGGTCCCGAGCATCTCCCGGATCCTCCGGTACGAGTAGGGGGTGGCGATGTTGGTGAAGAGGTACTGGAGAAGGCCGGTGAGGGCCTTCTGGTTCCGTACGTCATTGGTCCGGACGATGTCCCGGTACACAATGCTGTCATAGTATGCCCGGAGATAGTCCTGTTTTGTGCGCTCGTCCTGCTGGAGCACGACAACGGGAAACCCGCCTTCGTACAGGTAGCGCCGGAGGTGCGTGGTGATCTCGTATTTCTGCGCTGCCAGGGTTGCGGCATCTTCCGGGACGCGAATTCCCTGGAAGCGGAGGTACTCAGGGAAGTCCAGCGGGAAGACTGTTACGGTGAAGTACCGGCCCGAGAGGAGCGTTCCGACCTGCGTGTCAAGGAGGCAGGAGGATGAGCCGGACAGGAGAATCCTGCACGCTTTTTTGTCGTACAGCGATTTTACCTGCCGCTCCCATCCTTCAACGGACTGGACTTCATCGAAGACAACCCAGATGGTGCCCGTTACCGCGATCTCCCTGCGGTACGTGTCAACGGCTTCGATGAGCGCGTTTTTCCTCTCCGCGATTTCGGGGTCATCGCAGTTGACGAAGAGGATATTTTTTGCCGGGACTTTTTTTTCGGTAAGCAGCAGCCGGATGGTCTGGTAGAGGAGCGTGGTCTTTCCCGAGCGCCGGACCCCCGAGAGCACGATGATCTCACCGGTCTTGAGGTACCGCCGGATGGTATCGAGGTACTTCTTTCGCTCCCGGCCGGACTCGAACGGCCGGCCGGTCCACCACGGGTTCCGGGCTGCGAGCTGCTCGAAGAATGTTGCCATGATGATATGTGGGGTTATAACCCACCATAAATGTTTGTTTGTGAAGGGTTACAACCCGACACGATTGGTGGATTGTGGGGGGTTGTGATCGGACACGCGGAGAGTTTTACCGGGGAAACCGGCGTCCTGGTCATGCTGTGGTTTGCGGCGATAATTATCCTCGGAACCCCGGGCTTGTTACGGATACCAGTTTTCCTGATTGCGACCGGATCTTTCATCAACCGGAAATTTTTTTTTGGGGAACTGTATGAATATAGTGCGATGGCGAAATCCTGGAAAGAGGCAAAGGAGTGCGCAGCGAGGGATGGGCATCCGCTCGTGTACCATGACTTCGATGCGGAGACCTACGGGTCATGCGTGCAGGGTGAGCAGCAGGGATCGTTCCGTGGCGGGGTCTTTGTCGAGCACCGGTGCATCTGCATGCCTGCGATCCTGAGTAAAGAGGAGTTGTGCCAAAAAGAGAAAGCGTTCCGCGAGGAGAATCCGGACTGGTGAACGGCCCGTTCACGCTGGCTTAATTCACCCGTAAAAACGACCGGAACCTGTGCATACCTTCATCGTTCCGGGCGGGCATTAGTATCCCATGACAAACAATTACCTCAGCACCATGACACTGTTCATGGCCGTCTTCATCCTTCTCGCGGTCAGCGGGTGCACATCCCCGGCCCCGTCGTCTCCGGTAGTGGTTCCATCTCCGGTTCCCACCCCCGGCCTTTCAACGGTTTCACCGGCAGAAATGGCTTTGCAGCCGTCGGATCTTCCGGGGAATTTCACCCTGCTGGAAAAAGGTGAAAGGAATGCTTCTCATATGCGGGACTGGGCAATCGATCACGGCTGGAAACGCGGGTATTATGCCGACTATGTGAAAACCGAAGGGAATGTGTCCGAAGGAACCGTCTTTGAACAGGTCATCTCCGTGTACACTGCTGAAAATATCACGCTCATCGTCCCCGATACGATAAACACCTGGAAATCCTGGCCGGCCGTAGACAGCAATGTTACTGTTGAGGAGATTTCCCTCCCGACCATCGGGGATTCCAG
>DUHF01000176.1 GCA_013331015.1 Methanoregula sp. | reverse complement strand
CGCCTTTGTGGAGCATGCCGTTAATCGGTGACTGAAGATGGACGATTGAAACCGGGGGTTTTGGGGGCTTGCCCCCACATGGTGCCTCCCCCTCTCTTGGGAGAGAGGGGGTCACCCTCACAATTCCACATAAAGACACTCTGGGAATGATTTCTACAGAGCAGATTTTTTAAATCGTTTGGGTAACGTCGTGGAATCACCTGCGCTATTGAGTCCCCGATGGGGGATGGGGAGGCGGGTGATTGTGAGAGAATGTCGGGTGGTAAACGGGTAGTTTACCAAAAAAAGGGGTTATCCGCTTGCCGTCTGGTTTGCCGTACTGTTGCTTTCCATGGCAGTCGTCTCTTCCGGTGCAACCGTGGTCACCAGGGTCGTTGGAGCAGGTGTCGGGGTTGCTGCCGGTTTCAGGCTTGTCTGGATCTCCACCAGCCCTTTGGGTGCGCTGGTGGTTTTCCTTATGACCAGTTCGCCATCCTTGAACAGTTCCACCGTCATCAGGTCTGCGGAACCATCCACTTTCAGGATGCTGGCAACCACCGTTCCGGTGCTCGTTGAGATCTGGTAGAGTTTCTCACCGGTATCGCTGATTTCCCGTTCTGCCCCGGGAGTACCCACCGTGCCGCTGAACTCGTTGGCATAATTGATCCGTATCCATACCCCTGTTGCGGGAACAAGCGGTGCCGGTACTGTTGTGGAGATAGCAGTGACCGCGGGCACTGCGGTGGTGGCTGCCGGTACTGCGGTGGTGACCGGAAGCATTGTTGCAGCTGTGGTGACCGCAGGAACCGTTGCCGGGGGATTGTCATTTACCATCTGCAGGGGATTTGCAAAGACAAAAATTGCGGCAATGACAATAATGACTACCACCGCAAGTGCTGCGATAATGATGCCTTTGCCCCTTCCTGATGAGGGTTCCGGAACCGGACGCAATGGGCTCTCCGGTAACTCTTTTGGCAGCTCCCCTTCAGCTTTTGGTGTTGGAGGAACTTCCGTGGAGGGGGTGATGACCGGCCAATTGACTTCGGGCTCCTTTTCGGGAGCTGCCGGCACTTCTGCTGCCGGTTCCGGTGCTTTTGGTTTTTTGAGCACCGCATCATCCATCTTGCGCGGAACGGAATCTTCGATAAGCGGTTCAATGGAATGGATCGTCTCGTCAATCGGGCGTTCCCGTTTCTGGGCAGGCTGGATGGTGGATGCCGGGACCGGGATCGAGACCTGCGGGACAACGGGGGCTGGTTGTGGGGGAGCCTTTGGTGCAGGGGACGCGAGTGCAGAATCCAGATCCCCGTCCTTTACTACCGGTGTGCCGCACCGGTTGCAGAACACGGATTCCGGTGGTACGCGGCTCCCGCACCGGTTGCAGAATGAACCGACCGGAAGCGTGGTTGTCTCGACAGGCATTGGCATGGCCGGTTCTGATTCGATGATCTTTTTCATCGGACGGGAGATCTCGATTCGTTTCTTCTGTGGCGGGGTGTTGACGAGCTCGATTCGCGGGGCTTGTGCTGCGGGTGCCGCAGGCACTGCTGCCGGCATATCCACATCCGGGGTTGCAATGTCAGGAAGGATGGGGTGCTCGATGGTCTGGGAGATCTGGTGGCGCAGTCCCCGCACCCATTCGTCGCATTCCCGCTTCCGCTCTCCCCCGATCTTGTTGGAGAAGGTCATGATCATCTGCCGGGTCGTGCCGGTATTGGTGATGATCGAGAGGGTAATCGTGGGGTCACGGATTGCATTCTCGCCGCCTTCCACGTGTTTTACCGTGGCCAGCAGGATCTCCTGGGGGGGAACCATCTTCTTTTTGCTGTCGAGAAGGATGAGCCGCCTTGTCGTAAGTACCGCATCGAACGTTACGGATTTGACCTTGACATTCTGCGTTTCCAGTAACCTGGACTCGTCTTTGTAGAGATCGGGATATGCCATGCAACCACTCCTGATAATATCTGCGTCATCTAAATAAAATAAGTGTTTGTAAAAAATTCCCCAAAACCCCGGGTTTTTAGAGCACTTCGCGGTTGTCCATGTACGGTCTGAGCACATCCGGAATTACCACCGAACCATCTTCCTGCTGGCAGTTTTCTAAGATTGCCCGGATCACCCGGGATGTGGCAACCGCCGTTGAGTTGAGGGTATGCAGGTGCTGCTTTGACTCAAAGTCGCTCTTGTCGCGGACCTTGATGTTGAGCCGGACGGCCTGGTATGCCGTGCAGTTGCTGCAGGAGACCACCTCTTTGTACGCGTTCTCGCGCGGCATCCAGACCTCGATGTCATATTTTTTTGCGGCTACCGTGCCGATGTCCCCGGTGCAGATGTTGACCACGCGGTAGGGTAGATTGAGTCCTGAAAAGATCTCTTCGGCATTTGCCAGCAGTTCCTCGTGATACCTCCACGAGTCTTCGGGCATGCAGAAGATGAACTGCTCGACCTTGGTGAACTGGTGGACCCGGAAGAGACCTTTGGTGTCAAGGCCGTGCGCTCCAATCTCCCTCCTGAAACAGGGTGAGATGCCGGCTAGTTTGACGGGCAGGTCTTTCTCTTCGAAGATCTCGTCCCTGTACATCGCCCCGATAGGGTGCTCGCTCGTTGCAATGAGATAGGCATCGTCCCCGTCGATCTTGT
>DUHF01000104.1 GCA_013331015.1 Methanoregula sp. | reverse complement strand
CGGAACCCTTCTACGAGAACTATGGTCCGGACACGCAGATCTCCGGGGCGGTCCCCCGGTATGTTCCGCTGAAAGGAGACTTCTCCATCGATGAGGAGAAGATGAAGGCCGCGTTCACCAAAAAGACCCGGGCGGTCATCCTCAATACCCCCAACAACCCGACCGGCAAGGTCTTCACCCGATCAGAACTCGCATTCATCGCCGACCTCTGCATCGACCACAATGCCGTTGCCATCACAGACGAGATTTATGAGCATATCGTGTACGACGGTCACCGGCACGTCTCGATGGGATCGCTTGACGGGATGCACGACCGGACCATCACCATCGGGAGTTTTTCAAAGACCTACAGCGTGACCGGCTGGCGGGTCGGGTATGCCCTTGCCGATGAGGCGATCAGCTCCCGGATCCGGAAGATCCACGACTTTTTGACGGTCGGTGCCCCGGCACCGCTCCAGCAGGCCTGCGTTGCTGCCCTGAACCTGCCGGAGTCCTATTACCAGGAGCTTGCCGCCGAATACGACCGGAAGCGGAAGATCCTGTATACCGGCCTCAAAAAAGCGGGGTTTGCCTGCGAGCTGCCGGAAGGAGCGTATTACATCTTCACGGATATCTCGGGGTTCGGCATGAAGGATATGGAGTTTGCAAAGGCCCTTGTCGAACAGGCCGGCGTTGCCGCAGTCCCCGGCAGCTCCTTTTACAGCCATGGCGGGGAGAACCGGCTCCGCTTCACCTTCTCGAAGAAGGATGAGACGCTTCTTGAAGCGTGCCGCAGGCTCGAAGGGCTGGAGATGACAGGGAAGAAGTGAAATCTTTGCTCGGGCAGAAACCTGCAGGAACGGATCCTGTTCTGACCTGAACAATGAAAACCAGCAGGAAAAAATCCATGCCGGAGATAAGAATGAGTGCCCCCCAACCCCCTCCCCTTCCGACTGCCGCCACGGGCTGGCAGTCGTGCGGGCGGGGGAGAGAGGTTGACACCGTGAGTTATGTGTCCCGTATCTGATTCAGTACTTTGCTTTACCGCCGCACGGGGGGATGCCTCTTTTGGGAGCAACGGCTTGAATCTGAAAACAGGAATGGCGCTGATGTAACCATCGTAACGAGGGATTATCACCCCGGGCGGTAAGGATTATCCCAAATACGGCTCTGGAGAAATCCTTTCAGAAACGCTTCAGTGGAATTTGTGAAGGTGACCCCCTCTCTCCCAAGAGAGGGGGAGACAGCCAAAGGGGCCGATCCCCCTTGACCCCCGTTTTTGGCAATTTTCAATCATAAATTCCTCTGCCTCGTTCATGCTCCAAGGGGCGAGGGTCGATGAGACCCCGGGCGCCCGTGGCTCCATCGCGATCGAATTCAGATGAACTGTCAGGATTTTCCCATGGAAACGGACATGATACTCGCGAGCCGCAAGCATACAGGATGAAAATTTCCGGGGTATTTTCATATTAAATCATCATAGATTACGATTCCAGATCTTTTACATGGCACTTGCGATGCCTGCCGCCACCCCCGCACAGGAAACCCCCGTGCCGGCTTCAATTCGGTTTTTTATGAAATACCCCGTCAAGAGCTCATCCGCCCAGAGTGTCCCGCATTGAGTCCCCGCAAAAGCGTTATCGCATCCGCAAGCCCTGGACCATTGCGCGGGCGCTCCTGGGCCGTACCGCCCCCATAAGGAGCGAGAAGGATACGGGCGAGGACGCTTGTGTTCATTTTTTTTCATCAGATTTTCATCGTTCGGGTGTGAACTCCCGTTCATGCTCGTTTCTCCAGAGCAGATGTTTTCAATTGGGTGCATTTATACCGGTTGAAAACGATGACAAACCTGTCAAAAAAATGGGACTGCTCTCCGGCTCTGCTCCTTATGCCGTCACGGCAAACCCGTTGAGTCTGCTGTTGATCCCGCCACCCTGCGTGAACACATCCAGCCGGTACGAGCCGGTGGTTGCCCCTGCGGGAATCGGGAAGTAGCCAAGCACCATGGTCGAGTTCGCGGCAAGAACGGTTGAGTTGATGGTTGAACCGGGGATCCTCATACGGACAATCGTGCCACCGTCAACGAAATTGCTGCCTTTGAGGGTGAAGTTAACATCCGTGCCACGTTTACCGGTAGCCGGAACAATTGAACTGATACTCGGCAGGCCAAGGTAATTGACCGTGAACGCCTCGTATCTGCTGGCTGTTCCGCCATCCGCGGTCCGGACGTCGAGCGTATATTTACCTGCAGGGGCTGAATTCGGGATCGTGACACTGCCAATAATGGTGGTTTCTGTTACCTGGAGCAGTGTTGTTGACAGCCACGTGCCGGATACCACGTCGTAGACCTGGACGGTTGTCTTGTCACCGCCCTGGAAGTTGGTGCCACGGATCGTAAACGCAACCACGCTCCCCTTGGCACCTGTCGTGGGGGTGATCGATGCGATGGTCGGGGGCATGACCTGCTTTACCCGGAATGCATTGCGTTTGTTGGTGACACCTCCATCTGTGGTGGTGAGATCGAGCCGGTAATACCCGGTCGGTGCATTCGCTGGGACATGGATCGTCCCGGAAATTGCGGTGCTGGTTACACGGGTCAGGTTCGTTGTATTCAGTACAGCACCGTTGGTCTGGTTTTTCAATGCAACAACCGTGTTGCCCGGCTGGAAGTTCGTGCCGGTGATGCTGAACTCCACGGTCTCATTGTGATACCCGGAGTCCGGCCTGAAAGCCATTATCGTCGGGATTCCGGAGTACCTGACCGAAAACGCAGCGGGCTTTGTCACGGTCCCGCCATCAACGGTCTTCACTTCAAGGATATGGGATCCCGCCATTGCATCATTCGTTACCTCTACCGTGCCGGTTATCTTTGTCGGGGTGAGTGATGTCATATTGACTGCGAGTTCTGTATCCATGACATCTTCATAGATCCGAACGCGGGTCTTGCCGTCCCCGGTCTGGAAGTTGGTGCCAGCGATGGTGAACACCACAGTCGTATTCTTGGACCCGTAATTCGGGGTAAGAGAACTGAGCGTTGGTGGGGGGGTGTTTGCCACCGTAAAGGCAGCAGGCCGGGTGCCGTTTCTTCCACTGTCAATGGTCGATACATTCACGCTCCAGCCGTTTCCAAGCAGGGCATTGGCCGGAACATCCACAGAGCCTTCGATTCTCGTCGTGGTAATACGGGTGATATTCACCGTGTTGAGGGCTGCGCCGCCAACAGTCCGGACAAGGTAGACGCTGGTCTGGCCGGGCAGGAAGTTTTTGCCCGTGATTGCAAACGCGACTGTTGTATTCCTCAGCCATGGAGCCGTGGGTTCGACCTTGTCGATCACCGCCATTGGGAACCGGCTGACGGTAACCGCGTTTTTCCGGACGTCGGATTTTTTCCCGTAGACCGTGCTTACCGTCAGGTTCCAGCCACCGGTTGGGGCATCGTGCGGGACGGTCATCGTCACATTGATCTTCGCCGGCGTGACTTCTGTCACCGTAAGGTTCAGGTTGTCAAATGCTCCCCGCGTGAAGTTCACCCACGTTTTACCGCTTCCCGGGTCGAAGTTCGATCCTTTAATGATAAAGTCAATCGTCCGGTTGTTCACCGCAGTTATTGGAGTAACCGTATCGATTTTTGGTTTCGGCTGCGCATTGACCGTGATGTAGTTTGTCCTGACCGAGACATTCGACCCGCCATTGTTCGTTGCGTTCAGCGAGACGGTGTAGATGCCTTCTGCGGCATAGGTATGTACCGGGTTCTGCACGGTTGCGTTGGTTGCATCACCGTCACCGAAGGACCAGCTCCACTGCGCCGGTATGTTTGCCGAGGTGTCGGTAAAGACAACGGTCAGCGGGACGGTACCGGTTGTCGGGGTTGCGGTAAACCCGGCAACCGGCGCCGGGCCGGCAGGACCGCCAAGGGCATAGACCCGCCCTTCCCGGCAACCGAAGAAGACCTTCCCGTCAGCAACTGCGGGATCATACACATTGTTAAGGGTGATGACCCCTGCATCGAACTGCCAGAGGAGAGCCCCCGTTGTTGCATTGAGTGCATGGAGATGATGGTCTGAACCGCCGATATACAGAACCCCGCTCGCAACAGCCGGGCTGTAGTCCACCCAGTCGCCAAGATTATAATCCCAGACCACTGCACCATTCATTGCATCCAGGGCATACAGGTTGCCATCCCGGTTCCCGACGTAGACGATACCATCGGCAACTGCAGGACTGCTCCTGCCAAAGTCCCCTGCAGTGAAATGCCAGAGTTCCAGACCGGTCATCGCATTCAGGGCGTAAAAGGTGTTGTCGAAACTACCGAAATAGACGGTCCCGTTGACCACGGACGGGCTCGAGTGAACGAAGTCTCCGGTCGTGTTTGCCCAGAGAAGGGTGCCGTTGGTTGCATGGAGGGCGTACATCTTTCCATCGTTGCTTCCAGCATATACGATGCCATCGGCAACTGCCGGGCTCGTAGCAACATTCCCGGCCGCGTTGAAATGCCAGCGCTCCGTGCCATCATGGGCATTGAGGGCGTAAATCCGGTCCGGCGTGCCGCTGCCGGTATAGAGAATCCCGTCCCTTATGGTGACATCAGAATTGACGGACTCTCCTGCCATAAACTCCCATACCTTATTTCCCGTGCTGGCATTGAGGGCATATACCTTCCCGTCCGTGGAACCGAAGTACACCCGACCCTCCGTAACGGCCGGGCTGTAACTCTCGTTCAGTGAGAAGACCGAAAAATTCCAGTACTCGATGCCGGTGTCCGCATCGAGGGCATACATTTTGCCATCACCACTGCCCGTGTATACGACGCCGCCAACGATGGCCGGCGTGTTGCTCACGGAGTTATCTGTTTCAAACGTCCAGTTCAGGATATCTGTCGGTCGCGTCCCACCATCATCGTACGTGCCGGTGTGCCGCGGATCTGCACGATACATCATAGACGGGCCTGATGAATTAATCGTGAGATACGATGATTTTGTCAGGGTATCGGATCCTTCGGAATTGCTCGCGTTCAGCGAGACCGAATAGATGCCCCCTGAAGCATAAACATGCACCGGGTGCTGGATCGCGGAATACCCGCCATCGCCAAACGACCAGTTCCATTCGGTGGGTGAACCGGTCGAGGTATCCGTGAAGGTCACTGCAAGCGGGGCAGTGCCGGACATTGGAGTTGCGGAAAAATTCACAACCGGCGCCTTGTCGGATTCCTTTGTGGCATACTTAACAGCAGTATTGGTATAGTCATAATAACTGATATGGGGGTTGTTACTGCTGTCAAGCGCAAGCGAGGTATACCACCCCACATTTCCGCTGCTGTCCACGGTCTCGGCAACCCAGTTTCCCCCGTTCTTCACAGCATACTTGAGATGGTCATTCTGAAGATCCCAATAGCTGATGCGGGGCCGGTCGCTGCTGTCGAGAGCAAGGGAGGTGTGCTTCCCCACATCCCCGCTGCTGTCAACGGTCTCAATGATCCATGCGGCCCCGTTCCATTTCGCATATTTCAGATCGCCATTGCCCGACATGCCGCCGGTCAGGTAATAGTAGCTGATGTGGGGATTTCCACTGCTGTCAAGCACAAGGGAAGAGTCCATCCCCACATCGTTGTCGCTGTCAACCGTCTCAATGCTCCACGCTGCCCCGTTCCATTTCGCATATTTCAGGTCGGCATTTGTCTGGTCATAATAACTGATATGGGGGTTGTCAGTGCTGTCGAGCACCAGTGACGGGTCCAGCCCCACGACCCCGTTGTTATCGACGACTTCAATGGTCCACCCTGTCCCGTTCCACGAAGCATACTTCAGATCGCTGTCGTCAAAACTGTGATACCCGATGTGGGGAACGCCACTGCTGTCAAGCGCAAGCGAGGTGGGCTCTTGTGAAGCTCCTCCGGCTGAGACGGTTTCGATATTCCACGATGCACCGTTCCAGACAGCATACTTCAGGTCGTCATTGAACGAGTCAAGATAACTGATCCGGGGGTTGTCGGTGCTGTCAAGGGCAAGCGAGGGATACCACCCCACGGTGTGACCCCCGCTGTCAACAATCTGAGTTGTCCAGGATCCTCCGTTCCTGACTGCATATTTCAGGTTGTAGTTGGTAAAGTCGAGGTAACTGATGTGGGGGTTGTCACTACTGTCAAGCGCAAGGGTCGTATAGTCTCCAACATCCCCATCGCTGTCAACGGTCTCGATATTCCAGGTCGGCGTGCCAACCGTGATATGCCCGGCCTTCGTTAAGGTGTTACTGCCTGCTGCATTGGTTGCATTCAGCGAGACGGTGTAGGTACCTGCTGCGGTATAGATATGCACCGGGTTCTGGAGCACCGACATATTGCCGTCACCAAACGACCAGTTCCACTCTGTCGGGCCGTTAGAAGAGAGATCACTGAATGTTACGGTCAGGGGAAATAAGCCGGTTGCAGGTTCCGCATTGAAATTGGCGACCGGTACATCGGGCATTGTTGCGGTTATGTACCCGATCCTGACTGTTGTATTGCTCCCCCCTGCATTGGTCGCATTCAGCGAGACGGTGTAGGTTCCCGCAGTGACAAAGGTGTGCACCGGGTTCTGCACCGTCGCGTTGGTCGCATCACCGTCGCCGAATGTCCAGTTCCATTCTGTTGGTGAACCGGTCGAGGTGTCGGTGAAGACAACCGTCAGCGGGGCGGTGCCGGATGTAGGCGTGGCGGCAAAGCCGGCAACCGGGGCTCCCGTCCCGGATGCCAGCGTGATGGTATAGATTGCCGAAACGGTCTTTCCGGTATAATCCGCGCCTGCGTTCTTGTAATTATCCTTCATGTGGTTGAGGGTGGATTCTGCCTGGACCGTGTAGGTTCCATCCGGATACAGGGCAATCCCGTTGTCCGTAGCATTGGTCTTCCAGGAATACGTGCCAGAAGAGCCCCAGAAATAGGGCTGGACGTTGACATAGTTCTTCAGGATCGTGGTGGGGCCGGCGACTTCGGGATCTTCACTTGTGGATTCATTGTAGAGCGCAGTCAGGATCGTTGCGGATTCATTTTTTACGATGAGGTTGATGAACCCGTCCGTGGAAGGGTTGAGGGGACTACGGTGAATCGCGTCAACCGCAGCATACATGTTGGTATCGATACGGAACCCGAGCCGGGTGCCGGAAGACACTGAAGTACCGGTAACATCCGCTGCATGGTCATAATCCCAGACCCTGAGGTCAAGCATCGGATCCATGGCAGAGAAAACCGGATGGGTTGCATTTGCTGCCATTCCTCCTGCATCGAGCAGGTACCAGCCTCCCGTATACCCGACAAAATTTGCCGGATCAACCAATAATGAAGCGTAAGTTACACTGACATCAACGGTTCTTGCCGGTGCCGTCGTGCCGACAAGGGCCGCTGAAGGCCACCAGCCAATACTCGTCAACGCGGGTACTCCGTCGATATCAGGAGCTGCGTTCGCCTGGTTGAGTGCATGGGTGATGTTGAGGCCCTGTTCCCCGATGAAGATAGTTGCTCCCTGTCCGATGATCGTTCCATTAACATCAGGAGCCGGTGATTCACCTTCCGATGATGGAACGGGGTTTGTGTTCGATAACAATACCGGTGATGGTAACGGGGTAACAAGAGTGGTGATTGCGGTCAATAGATCCGGCAGGGTTGTGGGAACGGGGGTGACCAAAGGATTTTCTCCGGGTTCAGGAAGAGGGGGGGTTGTGCCGAAGACCTCGGGTTTTTCCGTAATATCGGGTTGTGGTGTAACCGTTGGATCAGGACCCGGGGTCGCGGTTGCGGAAACATCGGGGGTTGAAGTGACGGCCGGGTATTCTGAATTTTCCGGGTCCTGACCTGAGACCGCAGATGGATCGGCTTCAATCGTCCCGGTCGCGAGGGCTGCTCCAAGAACAAGGATGATGAGCAATAATAATGCAAAAAAAGGAGAAGATGCGGGTCTGTGGGGAGGGGCGGAGATCATGGAATTGAACTCCGTTTCAGGTCTGTTCTCATGCATATTGCGATCATGGTTGCCGGGATCTGCTTTATACCGTAATGTAGTGAGAATGGGGCCATACGTTACCACTTCAAGGATTTTTTTTTGAATCGATAGAGGGTATTTGATAACTATTCCATGTTTGTATTTATTTTCTTTTGTTCTCTTGTCCACCAAATCTCCCAGAATATCATTTTTTTCAAAGAAAGGACCGTAAAAATGCGTTAGTTTTGTCCTGCATTGACGGACATATCAGATCCACCCCGCACTCAACAATCGCTGAGAAGCCATTCCGGATGGGAAAAATCAATGGTGCCTGTGCAAACATGTAATTGCCCGACAAGCCAAGTATCCGGCAGGCTATGGCCAATAACGATATCATCGCGGTTCTCAAAAAAACGGCAAAGAAACAACCGGTCTTCCTTCTATCGGAGATCATCCCGTACCTTGATGAGCCGCTCGCGGTTGACCAGATCTTTTCTGCCATTGCAAAAAAACTTCCCGGCCTCGGGCTTCTTGCAAAAAAAACCGGCAACGATTATACCATCTCGCAGAAGACCGCTGAGGAAACCCTGGCAATAACCGCAGTTGAAGCCGGCCGGCAGGACGCATCCTTTGCAAGCCAGCGGATGCCGCCAATTCTGGAAACAGCAATTGAGCAGTACATCGTGAAGAAGACCGGCAAGGAACTCTCCGATCCGGTCATGCTCGACCGGCTGAGGAAAGCCATCGTATTCCAGAAGTCGGATTACTGGAAACCGACCCACCAGCGGGCCCTCAAATACACCAAAGCCTACAGCGTGCTCGGGTACCTCGCGTACCATTTCCCGGTCTATTTTGTCCAGACCGAACACCTGCTCGCCATGCTGGCCCGTGACGGGCTCTTAAAAGAGAAGATGACCGTCCTTGATGCCGGCACCGGTCCGGGAGTGGTCCCGCTCGCAATAGCCGATTTCTGGTCGCGGCTTGAGACCGCAACGGCAACCGTGTACTCCATCGAGCGCTCGGAGGAGCACATCGAGGCGTTCCTCTCCCTCCGGGATCAGTGCACGAAGAAGGGGGAACGGGTCAGCATCAAGCCCCCGATCAAAGCCGATCTCGTAACCTTCGATCCGGAAAAGATCCCGCAGCAGATCGACCTGATGGTCTTCTCCAATTCCCTCAATGAACTCGGAGGTCTCTCCATCGAAGAGCGGGCAGACCTTGTCCTGAAACTTGCCGGGCGTCTCGCGCCGGACGGCTCGATCCTGATTGTGGAGCCTGCCGAAGAGACCACCTCCACCAGCCTGCGGCTCCTTGCGCTCGCCCTCAAAAAACGGGGGCTAACCATCCACAGCCCGTGTTCATTCATCTGGGGCACGAACTGTACACCGGACCGGTGCTGGAGTTTTGCCACGGGCCGGAATATCCAGCCCACCCGGTTGATGGGGCGACTCTCGGAATGCGACGAACCGTTCCGGTACATCAACATCGATATCAAGTACAGTTACGTGGTACTTCGGAAAGACGAAAAGACCCGGCACTCCTACCGGGTGCCGGCCAAATCCCGGGTCCTGCGGGTTTCCCAGGTTCACCGCCATATCGACAAACGGGTCAACTTCATTGCCGCAAAGATGTCGGAGAACCTGGGCGACGGGAAGAACCTGATGTTCCGGCTCTGTGACGGCACCGCGGATAAACCGGTCTTTGCTGTGGTCCCTGTGTACCATGTCACGCCCGAAAATGAGGTGCTGAAGACCGCCCCGTACGGAACGATCGTCAAACTTGATGGGGTGCTTGTCCGGTACAACAAGGCGCACAATGCCTATAACCTGCTGGTGAGCCGGAATACCCGGGTTACAATGGCAGAAGTGCCTGACCAGGAAGATTGATCCGCGCTCTTTTTTTTGTGAATATCTTCTTCGCTGCAGGGAATTTGATCCACCAACCGCTCATTTGAGGATATCTGCGGCCACGGTGGGCGCCCGTCCGGCGGTTTCGGCAGCCGTTTTAATCAGGGTTCACCCATTTTCTTACCTTGTTATCGTTCCTATGGATCCCACAAGCATGCCGGGTGAAAAACCCGTAAGTCACCACGGTTTCCCCTCTTTTTGGTAATCGTGCCCGCTATGTCAGCACATACCCGCCAGCCAGGATGGCATACTGCCCGTCCGGGTTCGTGACCCGGACGTTCATCGTACCCGGCACTACGGTCGGGAGAACCATGAACGTAGTGGAGATGGTATTCGGGGGGGTTACCGTACCGAGCGGGGCGGTGTAAATCGAGGTTGTCCCGTTGTAGAGCCGGACACGGGCACCGGCCTGGATGTTTGTCCCGGTCACGGTGACTGGGACACCGATACCGCGGCCACCCGTGCCAGGCGAGATTCCCGTGATGGTAGGGGCCGGGACGGCCCAGACGCGGAACGCATTCCGGCGGGTGTAGGACTGCCCGTCCGTGTTCAGCACGGTGATATTGTAATACCCGATGGACGCACCGGCCGGGATGTTGAGCGTGCCGGTGATTTGGGTCCGTGCAGGGATCGATTCAACGATCAGAGGCATGGTGGTCAGCGGGCTTGCCGGGTCCCCGCGCCAGTAGGTCACCTCGGCACCCGGCTGGAAGTAGTTACCGCGGAGGTTCGTGATCGGGACTGCATTACCGGCGATGCCGCTCGAAGGCGTGCTGCTGGAGATGTACGGGGCCGGGCTTGACAGGGTGAAATAACTTGACCGCTGCCCGGTTTTGCCGTCCGGGTTGACCACCGTGATATTGTAGCCATTGGCAGGACTTGCGGAACGGCCGAGCAGGTTAAAGGTGCAGATCATCTGGGTTGCTGATACATAGGTGCAGGAGTCTGCAGTGATGGTCGCAAGGCCGGGGCCCTCGAAGCGTGCGGTTGCGCCGTCAATAAAGTTCGACCCCGTGATCCGCTCGATGACCGGCCAGCCACGGTACCCGGTGCGGTTGGAGAGTCCGGTCACGGTCGGGAACGTGGAGATGACACGGAAGGCGTTCCGGCGGGTTACCGATTTTCCATCCGTGTTCAGGACCGTGACGTTATAATACCCGGCCGGGGCATCGGCCGGAATCGAAAGTGTGCCCGTGATCATGGTTCGGGATGGCACAGCAACGGATGCCAGTCCAAGTGATGTTGACGGGGCGGCCGGGTCGCCATACCAGTAGGTCACGACAGCATCGGGCTGGAAGTAGTTACCACGGAGATTGGTGATCGCAACCGTTTCACCCTGCTGTCCGCTCGAGGGCGTGCTGCTGGAAATGGTGGGCGCCGGGCTTGAGAGGGTGAAATAGGTTGCCCGCCAGCCGGTCCGACCACCGGGGTTCGTCACCGAGATATTGTACTGGTAGGTTGTGCTGTTCGGGTATCCGACCAGGTTGAAGCTGCAGATGAGCTGCGTTGAGGCAACCCACGTGCAACTATCCGAGGGGATAGTGGCAAGGCCGGGCGCCTCGAAGGCTGCTGTCGCGCCGTCCACGAAGTTTGTGCCCGTGATCCGCTCGATGACCGGCCAGCCACGGTAGCCGGTGCGGTTACTGAGGCCGGTCACGGTCGGGGCATTGGAGATGACCCGGAACCGGGTCGCCCGCGTGTAGTTCCTGCCGTCCACGTTGGTGACCGTCACGTTGTAGTACCCTGGCAGTGCATCGTCGGGGATGGCGAGGGTGCCGGTGATCCGGGTCGCGTTGTGGACGGTGACACCGGTCAGCGGGATTACCGTCGGGCTTTGGTGGTAGGTGACCGTTGCACCCGGCTGGAAGTAGTTGCCGCGCAGGTACGTGATTGCAACGGTCGCCCCCTGCAACCCGCTCGATGGCGTGCTGCTCGATATGCTTGGGGCTGCGCTGTACACGTACGGGTAGTTTCGCCGCATCCCCTGCTTGCCGTCCGGGTTGGTTACGACAAGGTTGTACCGCTGGCTTGGCGGGGCAAGCGGGTTTGTGGGAAGGGTGAAGGTGCAGACCATCCTTGTTGAGTTGAGCGCCGTGCAGGATGTTGCATGGATCTCGGGGGGGATTCCTGCAGTGAGGTTGAACATCGCCCGTGCGCCGGGCAGGAAGTTGGTGCCGGTGATGAGCCGTGCTATCGGCCAGCCACGGTACCCGTAGGTGACGTTGATGCTTGTAACGGTCGGCGCCGGGCCCGTGGGGGTACAGGGGTAATTCATCTGCATGATGAGCAGGTGGGTTGAGGAGGTCTCGTCAACGAGCCTGACCCGGACCGGGCAGGCATCGACACTGAGAGCCGTTGGCGCTGAAAGGGCGGCAGGGTTCGTGGTCGCCCGGTAGCCCATGGAGGAGTTATAGATATACAGGGTAGTCCCGGGCTGGAAAACGATTGGGCCAACCGGCTGAGTACGGTTGCTGCCGGAGAGTGTGTCGACATAGACTGCCAGAGTGTAGTGTGCCCTGCCGGTCTGGTTCAGTTCAGCCGCATCACCTGCCCGGTGGAAGACGGTCAGGACGTTCTTGCCACTAATCTTCTCGCTGCTCAGGTTGGTCATGATATAGGCGGTCTTCTGTTCAAGGTGGAATTCACCGAGGAAGAGCGCTGCAAGGACAATGAAGAGGATGACAACCAGCGATATGATGAGGATGATAGAGACGGATTCCGAGATGGCGCGATCGTTTGGCATGGTCGGGCTATAAAATTACATTCGCTTTTTGCGGTATTTATGCATGAGGGTTTTTCCGGACATTATCCGGGTAGAATTATTGATTTGATTCAACGAAGGGGGTGAGAATTGCCGGATTTGGGGCATGAGTCCACCCGGGCGGGTTATGGCACATGCCACACACCGGTGACGGGGTTGTAGGTTGTCGAGGGGAGGATGGCATAGTCAAGATACGCCACGGCACTTCCCGTATTTTCGAACATCTTCACCACAATATGGTGGTAGCCTGCGGTGAGATGGACGGTCCGGGTGACCGCGGTGGAGCCGTGCAAGCCGCCATTGTCAATGAGTTGCACCTCATCCACCCACAGCCATGAACCGTCATCGGAAGTGAGCCGGAATGAGTAATCCGCTTCTGCGGGAACATTGAGATACCCGTCCCAGGTAACGGAAAAATCGTTCTGGCTGCCTACGATGTCCGTTGGCCACGTTGAACCGGAACCGTCTGTGAAATGGATCGGATCTTCGATCCGGGTCCCGGCAAGCGTAGTCCAGGTCTGGCCGGTATAATAGGATGCAACAAAACCCGGAACAAACGCACCGACCGTGACATACGCGGGTTCTGTTGCCGTTGAGGCGCCGAAATCATTGGAAGCCGTCAGGGTCACCGCATAGGAACCGGCAGCTGTGTAGGTGTGCGAGGGGTTCTGGTCGGTCGAGAGCGGCGAGCCGTCGCCGAAATCCCATGACCAGGAGGTTGCGTCCTGGGACGTGTCCGAGAACTGGACCGCAAGCGGGGCCGTCCCGGCGCGGGGAACTGCGGTGAATCCCGCCGTCGGGGCAGTACTCGGAATATGCCAGATAGTGCCGGCCGGAGAGAAACTCAGGTCGGCTACAGCACTTCCCGTGTTCTCAAACATCCGGACAACGACATGGTGGTAGCCAGCCGTGAGACGGACCGTCTGCGATATCGCACGTGAACCGTGCAGCCCTCCGTTGTCGATGAGCTGCACCTCGTCCACCCAGAGCCACGACCCGTCATCTGATGTCAGCGTGAAGGTGTAGTCTGTTTCGGCAGGGACGAGCAGGTACCCGTCCCACGTGACCGAGAAGTCGTTCTGTCGCCCGATCAGGCTCATGGGCCAGGTGGAGCCGCTGCCGTCTGAGAAGTGGATGCCGGAGTCAACCCTTGTCGCGGCGAGATCGCTCCAGCTCTGGCCACGGTAATACGAGGCAAGGAACCCGGGGGTGAACGATCCCACGGTGATATACCCGGCTTTGGTCTCGGTTGCAACGCCAAAGGAGTTGGAACTCGTCAGGGTGACCGGGTAGGTCCCGACACCGGTGTACGTGTGGGCCGGGTTCTGGACAAGAATTACGGGTGAACCATCGCCGAAATTCCAGGCCCATGCGGTCGCATCGATGGATGTATCGGTGAACTGGACCGCAAGCGGGGCCGGGCCGGCGCGGGGCACGCCGGTGAAATCAGCGGTTGGTGCGGTGCTCGGGATGTGCCAGAGGCTGGTGACCAGCTGGGGGGAGCCCATCCCCGGGGTCTGGTACTGGAGGTAGATGACCGCCGAGCCGGTGTTCTCGAACATCCAGATCGTGATCGGGTAATAGCCCGGGGTCATGTGCCGGGTCGAGCTCACGGAAGTGTACCCGTGGAGGCCCCCGTTGCTGATGAAATTTGAGGTCCCGCCAAGGTCCATGAAGGAGCCGTCATCGGAGGAGAGGGTGAAGGTGTAGTCGTCTTCCGTGTCGATCCTGATGAACCCGTCATACTTTACCGAGAAGGAGTCGGTCTTGCCAAGGTAGGATGACGGCCAGTTGCTGACATCCGATGCCCGGCCGCTGGCAGCGTCGGCGAAATGGACCCGGTTCACAATGGTGGTCGTGACCGGGACCGTCCAGGACTGGTCGCTGTAATAGGTGGCAACAAGACCCGGGGTGTAAGGCGATGCGGACGCGCTGCCGGAACCCCCGACCAGGACATCAACGGAGTTGATCGTGACCGGGACGGTATTGTCGATGGTCTTGATCGTCCAGACACCGCCTTCGAGATCGATGAGCGGGCCGTACGTGGAAATAGCGTTGATGCGCTCATTAAGACTGTCAACCACGTGATACCCGGTGGCGTCGCGGTAGAAGTAGATGGAGTCGCCGGGATTCCAGGCGTTATCAGTGATGAGAGGCGAAGGGAGAGCGGAATGAACCAGGCCCGATGGCGAGATGAGGGTGAACCTCACTTCAGGATA
This sequence comes from Methanoregula sp., assembly GCA_013331015.1. Lineage (GTDB taxonomy): Archaea > Halobacteriota > Methanomicrobia > Methanomicrobiales > Methanospirillaceae > Methanoregula > Methanoregula sp11803u. The sequence goes on along the minus strand of DUHF01000104.1, from coordinate 11,717 downwards.
GCTCGCAGATACGGTCGCATTCAGGCTCGCGACATCGCCGTTCTGGTGGAAGAGCCGGATGGCATGGGCGTTCAGGTGCGTCGGGATATCTTCGGCAGACTCCGCGATGTTGATGTTCGTCTTGAGCAGGCTCTCGTACCCAAAGAAGAATCCCCACGATATAATTGCCAGGATGACGAGGAGGCAGACCATGAGGGTAATGGAGACGGATTCAGAGAGGGCACGATCGGAGGCTGGCATGAAATCGTTATCAGTATTATATCTGCAGACACCATAAAACCCATCCGTTTGCATCACACCGGATTGCTATTTATATGAGCGGAAAAAAGGTAGTGTAGTGCTATGGCCGACCTGAACCTTGGGGGCGATGAATCCGTCCAAAAAAAACTGCCCCGGATCATAGTTGGCGGCATCCGGTACGAAGCGGTTCTCACCACCCGGCGGATTATCCTTGCAGAGCGGGAGAATGGCACGATCCGCGAAGATATCCCGTACCAGGATATTGTGCTGGCTGTTGCGGGACAAAATTCCATTCGCGAGCCGCAGCTCAGGCTCACTATCGCCTCCCCGTCAGGAGAGCAGCGATCGATCGATCTCATCTTCGTCTACCAGCCCGCGGGTATGAACGTCCAGAACATCGAGTCCTGCATGGAGATCCTCAACGAACACAAGGTAGCGGTTCAGAAATCCGGCTGCCACGACGCGGCCGGGCCGATGAGCAGGATCCAGGCGCTCACGCCCGGCATGGCAGCGGGGAACCGGGCGCAGTCCCGTCCCGCGGTTCCCGATATGGGGCTGATGAGCACCTTTGGCTCCGGTGGGGCACCCGTCCCGGAGGATTCACAGAAAACGCCCTGGCTTATCCCAATCATCGTTGTCGCGGGGATTCTTGCCGTCATTTTTTTGGGGGTGTTCCTTGCAGGGCAGGGGCCGGGGGAGGAGATGCCCGTATCTGCAACGGCAACCCCGTCACCCACCGCAACCAGAACTCCGGTAATTACCCCGCCCGTCACCACGATCATTCCGGTGCTTCCTGCAAATACCCCACCGGCTCCACGGACTGCGGTTCCAACAAACGGGATCTGGGTCCGGATATCCTACCAGGGAAACTATACCGGCACGCTTGAGGCAAAAGGATGGGGTATTGACGTGAACAGTTGTGGCACTCAATACTACCTGGTGCCCCTGCACGACACCATGATTCACAGTTTTATTGAGAAGGGGGACGGGTCGGCCGGTAAACTGGAAGTGGGGATCTATAATGGCGGGACGCTTGTTTCTGAGGGCAGGACCACCAGGCCTTATGGCATTGTTGAACTTCATGTTCCGGTTGGCCCGGCTGCCGGGGGTGCGGTAATTCCTCCATCCCCTACCAAAGTCCAGGTTTCACCGTATTCTTCGCTGCCGTTTGTGAATGTGCCCCCATCCGGGGTCTGGGTACGCGTATTCTCAACGCGGAATTACACCGGGTCAATCCGGGCAAACGGGCAGGAGACCCTCATCAACAGTTCAGGGGACCAGTTCTACCAGATCCCCATAGCCAGCGGGGCAATCGATGGATCAGTCGAAAAGCAGGACGGTTCCAAAAACAACCTGATAATCGGGATCTATAAGGATGGTGCGGTCATCATCCAAAGTTACACTTCTGCGCCGTTTGGTGTGGCGGAGATTCATACGAGGGTGTAGAGGGGGTAGATTGTTGTGCCCAAAGGAGGTCCGGGATGATGATTGATCCTGCAATTCTGGCGGGCTCCCGATGGGGATTTTTGATCATGAGTGATTGAACCGGATGATCCATGGGGCCTTAAACGAATAAAAAAAATGCAATTGCTTAATCCCGATATTCAAAAGGGAAAGGAAAGATAGGTGCGTGTTAAGAGGGAAGTTTTCACTCACCTATCCGCAGATATCCGGGCCTGAAATCGGGATCAATAATACTTGATGACGACGATTCCGGATCCGCCGTTACCACCAGCGGCATTTCTCCCGCCCCCGCCACCGCCGCCTCCGGTGTTTGCAGTCCCGGCCGTGCCGGCAGCACTTGCTCCGCCGGCACCCCCACCACCAACACCACCGGAACCTGCAATTCTACCTGAGCCACTGCGAATACCGCCGCCACCGCCTCCGGCATACGTTGCACCGTTGATGACGCAGACACCCCCTGCACCACCATTACCTCCGGCAGTGGCTGTTGCAGAGACACCTATAGATGTTTTTCCCCCGCCGCCGCCACCGATATAATTCGAACCGCTGGTTGCCCCGGCTCCACCATTATTCCCTTCGCCGGACACACCCGTTCCACCAGAGGTGGATGCACGTACACCGCCCCCACCGGAACCACCGTTCTTCCCAGTCCGGATTGATGCTGTCCCGCTGCTGGAGCCTCCCCCACCTCCACCTGTAGTAGTGACAGTTGAACCAATGGAGGAAGCACCCCCATTTGTACCTCCAGCACTGGTACCTGTTGCCCTGGCACCACCGGAACCGATGGTTATGGCGTACGAACTACCGGCAATGGTGAATGACCCGGTCTTCATTCCACCAGCACCGCCACCACCACCGTAATACCCGCCACCGCCACCTCCTGCCACGACACAGTACTCAACAGTGGTGACACCGGAGGGCACCGTCCACGTTGTTGACGAGGTGAACGTCTGGATGACATAATACGTGAAACGATCAGCGGACGATGTGGCGGATGTACCACTTAGGGTAGTAACAGTTACATCGACAATACCGGTTGAACTGACCATGGGGCTGGTTGCCGTGATAGACGTTGCACTGTTAACCGTGAACGAGCTTGCCGATGTGCTGCCGAACTTCACGGCGGTTACCCCGGTAAAGCCCGTTCCGGTGATCGTCACCGTTGTGCCGCCGGCGACCGGACCTGATGCCGGGGAAATGCCGGTCACGGTCGGGGCTGCTGAATACGTATAGTGATCAGCTGATGATGTCGCGGATGTGCCGCCGGGGGTTGTAACGGTTATGTCAACGGTCCCTGCCGCATGGGCCGGACTTGTTACCGTGATCTGCGTATCGCTGTCCACGGTCATTGCATTGGTCGCGTTCGCGGTGACGCCAAACTTTACATTGTTCGCTCCGGTAAAGCCTGTGCCGATGATTGTCACCGTTGTATTGCCCGTAATCGGGCCTCCTGACGGGGAGACGCCGGTAACTGTTGGGACTGCTGCATAGGTATACTGGTCAGCTGCTGAGGTCGCGGATGTGCCATAGGGAGTAGTGACAGTCACATCAACCGTCCCGGCTGCATGGGCCGGGCTCGTCACCGTGATCTGCGTATCGCTGTTCACGGTCATTGCACCGGTCGCATTCGCTGTAACGCCAAACCTGACATTATTCGCTCCGGTAAAGCCCGTCCCGGTGAGGGTTACCGTCGTGCCACCTGCCACCGGACCAACGGACGGTGAGATTCCGGTGACTGCGGGTCCTGCTACATAGGTAAACTGATCAGCTGCTGAGGTCGCGGATGTGCCATACGGGGTGGTGACCGTCACGTCAACCGTCCCGGTCCCGGCAGGGCTGGTTGCGGTGATTGAATTGGCGCTGTCTACGGTATACGAGGATGCTGCTGTGCCACCGAAATTAACCGCGGTCGCTCCGGTAAAGCCAGATCCGCTGATCGTTACAATGGTTCCGCCACCAAGTGGGCCTGCAGATGGCGAGATACCAGATACAGCCGGACCTGTTACATACGTAAACGGATCAGCAGCTGATATCGCGGATGTGCCATACGGGGTGGTGACCGTCACGTCAACCGTCCCGGTCCCGGCAGGGCTGGTTGCGGTGATTGAATTGGCGCTGTCTACGGTATACGAGGATGCTGCTGTGCCACCGAAATTAACCGCGGTCGCTCCGGTAAAGCCAGATCCGCTGATCGTTACAATGGTTCCGCCACCAAGTGGGCCTGCAGATGGTGAAATGCCGGTTATGACAGGAGTTGGCCCGGGCGTACCTGTCGGCGTCGGCACGGCCGTTGCCATTCCTGACGGCCCGAAGTTCGCGGTGGAGAGGGTAGTTGCGGTCTGCGAGTTGTCGTAAACTACCCGGACCGTGGTGATAGGAGCGGTGCCCGGTACCGTATAGGCAAGGGTTTCACCGGTCGACCACGTTGTCCAGCCGGTATTCCCATTCTTGGTAAACGCCCGCTTCTCCCCATTGACCATGATGTACATATTCTGGCTTTCGAGCGTGTCCCCGCCGTCATGGTACACAAACACGGTCCGGTCCACATTGGAGATGATCGCATCGAGCGCCGGGATCTTCTGGGGGGTGCCCTGCGAGGTGAGGACTACGCCGATGATCGCAACCGCTACAACAACAACGGAGATGAGCATGACGGCGCCGATGGTCTCAGAGACGCCGCGATCGGAATTATTCTGGTTGGTCTGCCGGAGCATGGAGAGGACTTACCTGCGGGACTATACTGCAATGTAAGAGCTTCATCATATCTTTAGTTTATCCCAACCGGCAGAGGGTTGCAGGGAAAAATGAGTCCCTGCCGGCTGCTCGTTTTTCCCATAACACTTCCGTTCTCTTAAAACGGATAATCAGCAGGGTCGCTGATGTAATCATCAAGGTTCCTGAACGTGACTGGAGTCCCTCCACTCGTGACATAGAAGCCGTCGCGGGCGATCACAACACCCTCGAAGTACCCGCCATTAAAGGTCACCCGCCCGTTCGGTGCGAAGAATACCCCAGTGACTCCGCTGCCGCCAAGCCCGGTGAGGGTAATGTCCCCGTTTTGGGCAACGATTATTACATTGGATGCCGACGAAGTCCAGCTTGTCGACGAATAACTGTTGGCAAATATCTTCAGGTTGCTGGTCAGAGCCCCGCTGGACACATAGCCCCGGTCAGCATACCAGTCGGCTGATTTGACCGGAGGCATGGTCAGTTCAGGTATTGGATATGTGGGAACGGTCGCCTGCTGGATGCACTTGGAAAGGATTGCCGGACTCATCCCGGGATGAGTGAACGTCCCGGTGTAGTAGATCCGTGCATCGCTGTCAAGCACGGGTTCTCCCCAACCCAGAGTGAGATCACCATTCACGTACACATTTCCATGAATCCGACAATTCTTTAATTTGAAGTCCTGCGCGACATAGACATCACCGTAAATATCCCGATCGCCACCCCAGAGATTCAAGTCACCATTGATAGAGATATTCCCTGGATTTGTCGGTGATCCAAGGCCAGCACTCCCACTGTCGAGAGTGACCGGCCCATCGATATAGATCGTGTTGACCCACAGGTGGGAATTACCACCAAGGTCAGCGGTGGCAAGAGGCCCGGTAATAATAATCGTGGCATCCGGCCCAATGACGGTATTTCCCTGGAAAAAGAACTTCGTCCCGTACACAAAGACGTTCTCATCGACGACAACATCGACAAAGGCCGGCTTCACTTCGACGAAATTAACCTTGGTTGCCGTACCACTCCCACCGGCATTCGTTGCCGTAAGCGAGACGGTATAGAGCCCTGCTGCGGTATAGTAGTGCTCCGGGTTCTGGAGGTTGTTGTTTGTCGTATTACCGTCCCCGAAGTTCCACGACCACGAAGTCGGAGTGTTCAAAGAGTTATCGGTAAACTGCACGCTGTAAGGAGCAATACCGGTCACCACGTTTGCGGAGAAGTCGGCAATGACCGGATCGATCGGGGGTGTGGTGACGGGAGTTGTGATCGTGGTCGTGGGGGTAACCGTCCCGGTCGCATAGTGCCCGGCCGTCACCGACTGGGGCACGCCCATAGACTGGATGATCCGGGCCGAAGAACCCCCGATGAAGAAGATCGTTACTCCTTGCGGCATCTCCTGGTCGTCAGGGACACGGTACAGGAGCGAGTCCCCGACCGCCCAGGTCGTCCACGGGGTTGTGTCCGTCCGCTGGAACGAGTCTTTGATGTCGGTGCCATCCACGATGATCGCCATGTCGGACTTTGCAATGGAGTCACCGCCATTGTGGGTGATGAGGATGGTCCTGCCGATGGTGGTGATATCGGAGGAGAGGGCAGGGATCTTCTCGGGGGGGGGCTCTGAGAGGATAAACATCCCGACAAGCCCGATCCCCATCCCGACGATGGCAATGAGAACGATAGCTCCCATGGCATCGGACAGTCCGTATTCCCGTTCCGATCGTATCATTGCACAATCCCGCCGATCCCGTGAACGCTGGTCGAATACGTTGCATTCGATGCGATGACGTTGATGTCGTACCGGCCGGTTGTGGAGGTGTCATACCCGTTGATCAGGATGTAGCTTTCCGTCCCTTCCTCCTTGACAACATAGTTGGGCACACCGGCAACGATTGCGGTGTAGTTGAAGTAGTTGGTCCACATCGTCCGCGCCTGGGAATCAGAGGTGTTGACCCCGATGCGGATCCAGCGGGTGTTGGCACTGCCGGATGCATACGGGAACGGCGTGATGTTCGTCAGCGTCGATTTGATCTGGACCGGGCTGTTGCCCCCAACAACACCACGGTTGTTCTTATCGATGGTCAGGGCATTGATGTTCACCGTCACAATCTTCTTTGCCTCATCGGTCTGGTTGTCGTACGAGAAGGTGATCTCGGGCGGGAGCTTGTAGGTGGTGTTGCCATCGCCCTGCTGGAGGAAGACGCCCCCCATCTGGTAATAGAAGGTCTGGGGGATCCAGTAATTGTTCTGGGCCCGGTACTCGATCGACCCAAGGGGTATGGGGGAGGTGGAGTAGGGGCTCATGTCGGCAAAATTATACGTGATGTTACCAGTGGCGGCAATCAATGAACCGGAGGTTGTTTTACCGGTCGTTAGTACAATGGTATCTGTTGGGGATATTGCTGATCCCAATCCATAGGCATCGTTCATCAAATCAACAGAATAGGTAATCCCTGAAGACACATTCTTATAAACGGAATAATCCTGTAACGTGGTTATTCCGCCTTTCGAAATTTTCAAAGTAATATCTGTATAATTATAATATGATGCACGGATTGGGAAAAGACAATAGACCCTCCCGTCTCCGTCAACGCTACTTACTCGCTGGTTGGGTGCAATACATGATGCCAACAATACATTTCGTGATTCAAAAGAATTAAAATAAAAGACTCTTGGCGTCAGGTTAATAATTGCAGTCCATTTAGTAGTATTGACAGTTGCACCGAAAACACCCTCTTCGTTTAGATCTGTTTGCCGGATGCCGGATATGTTGATATAAATATGGCTCGGGGTAAAATTCGGGACAGCTGGCAAATCCTCTCTATAGAAAACAGTGCTGTTCAATACCAGAGAATTGGACATCACCTCAAGCGTCTCCGGCTCCGCTGTCCGCTGGTTAATGGCCATGACCCCGGCCGAGTTGAGCGGGCTCATCACCGGAATAAACCCGACAGACCCCGTAGAATACCCCCCGCTGGTGCCGAGGTTGAAGGAGTTGGAAACCGTTGTCCCGACCTTGTTGTTGTTGAACAGGGAGTCGAGACTGATCTTGTAGGAGACAAACTGGTCTTTTACCGCGTTCATGTGCAGGATCTCGTTCTCGCGGCCCTGTGCGGGCACGCCATAGGTCAGGTAGAGAGAGGCAACTACCACGATCAACCCTATGATGAGGACAAAACCCACCACTTCCGAGAGCCCGGCCTCCCTTCTTCCCCCTACCGCACTGCCTTCCATTGTCTATTAACTCGTAGGTACCGCGACTTATAAAAGTAGCAGTCAGAGTATCCCCATGATCCGTGCCCGGCGCTGGGGTATCGCGGGCATAGTGCGGAGGGATTAAATGGATGAGCTGCAGGGGGTCGGGCAGGGACAGGCTGCCCGCGAACGGTACCGCATCCATGCAAAAGGGAGCGGCACATGGCGAAAAATACGGGGGCAGGCTCGTGCGGTGTGCCGGCCTGATGCGCCGGTCTTTTTGAAAAACGGGCACGAAACGGGCCGGGTTTATTCTTCCTGCATGCCTCACCGGCCCTGCGGTTCTCTGGTTTTTTTTGAAAAATGTTTGATCCAAACCGGAAAAAAACCGGTTGTCCCCTGCCCGACCCCCCTTTCTGCATGTGCGAAAAACACCATAATTTCCTGTGGAAACTGAGACGTAAACATACCCGTGTTTTCCTCCACGGGAAATGAAGGGGGGTCGGGCAGGGGCAGTTGTTGCAGCGCAGCAGCAGGCCGGCACTGCTGGACAAAATCCGGCACCATTGCGCTACCACTCCCCACCACCCACCATACTCCTTGTGGAAGTATTTTACCCCCCGCACACCAATACAAGAGCTATCGTTTCCCGGATGCCGGGCTGCACCACCATGACACTCTCCAAAGGCTGTATCCTCTGCCACCAGGGGGCAAAGATGGTCCTCTTTGTTACCGGACGGTGCCACCGCTCCTGCTGGTACTGCCCGCTCTCCGCGGAGCGGAAGGGGACCGACACCGTGTACGCCAATGAGCACCCGGTCGATATCCCGGCCCAGATCATTGAAGTAGCGGAGAGCATGAGCGCCCTCGGAACGGGGGTCACGGGCGGCGAACCTCTCCTTGTCCTTGACAAGGTCACGGAATACTGCCGGATGCTCAAAGAGCACTTCGGGCCGGAGCACCAGATCCACCTCTACACCGCAAAAGCCCCGACAACAGAAGACCTTGCCGCAATGCAGGGACTCGTGGACGAGATCCGGCTTCACCCGCCCCATGAGTGCTGGGACCATATCCTTGACACCGCGTACCTCAAATCCGCCCAGCGGGCAAAGGCGATGGGCTTTGACATCGGGTTCGAAGTCCCGGCCCTTCCCGGCCTCGAACTGCTCATCCCCGCCCTCCCGTACCTCGACTTTATGAACATCAACGAGCTGGAATGGGGCGACACCAACGCGTACCAGATGCGGGAGCGGGGCTATGAACTCGCCGACGAACTCCATAACGCCATTGACGGGGCAAAAGGCTGGGCGGAGGAGATCCTCAAGAGCGACAAGGTGCACTGGTGCTCCTCGGCATTCAAGGACTCGGTCCAGCTCCGGGAACGCCTGAAGCGGATCGCGGAGAACACCGCCCGGCCGTTCGATGAGATCACGGCGGACGGCACCATCGTGTACGGGGTCTTTGAACCAGCATCCGGCAGCACGGTCACCATCGCACCGGCCATAACCGGGCGCTTCGAACCGGACAGTTTTGTCATCTTTGCGGACCGGATCGAGATGGCATGGTGGCTCCTTGAAAAGCACAGCGATGAACTCGATGGGAACAAGTACGTTATCGAACGGTACCCGAACGGGGGAATGGTGGTGGAGAAGACGCCCCTATGATCTTCCGGAACCTCATCGATCCCCTCTACGAGCGGTACCTGCGCTTACAATGCCGGCACGTGCCCAACCATATCGCCATCATCCAGGACGGCAACCGGCGGTATGCCCGGCTCTTTGGCATGGACACCGCAGAAGGCCACCGGGCCGGTGCGGACAAGACCGAGGAGATGCTCGACTGGGCGCACGATCTCGGGGTCCGGCATATCACCCTCTACACCTTCTCGACCGAGAACTTCTCGCGGGACAAGAACGAAGTCGACCACCTCTTTGTCCTCTTCTTAGAGAAGTTCCAGAGCATCCTTACTGACGAGCGGGTGAAGAAGTACAAGATCCGCGTCCAGATGGTCGGAGACCGGTCCCGGCTTCCGGAAAACCTCCTTGAAGCGATCGATGCTGCCGAGAGCGCGACCCGGGACCATACGGGCTTCTGCCTCAACATCGCCCTAGCCTATGGCGGCCGGAACGAGATCGTGCTGGCGGCTAAGGAGATCTTATCCGGTGTGGCGCAGGGGAAGATCGATCCGGCCGCCATTGATGCCACAACCGTCGCCCAGTACCTCCACGGCAGCAGGGGAATTCCCCCCGTCGACCTGATCATCCGGACCGGCAACGACTGCCGGACCTCAAACTTTTTGCCCTGGCTTGCAAGCGGCCACGAATCTGCCGTCTACTTCTGTGCCCCGTACTGGCCGCTCTTCCGCAAGATCGATCTCTTAAGGGCGATCCGGATCTATGACCAGCGGGTCTCACCGCGGGCCTGATACCGCCGGAAGCGCGAACGGATCGCTGACTATATGCCGTTGCACGGACAGAACACATCCTGATAGATCATGGCAGCAAAAACGGGGCCGGGAAGTGCGTGGCGCCATACCACCGTCCTGGTACGGGCAGACATTTTTGCAAAGGCACAGGAGCAGGGCATAGATATCAGCGATACCTGTAACCAGGCGCTTGCGGATCTCCTGGGGGTCGATTACCGGCAGCAGCAGCTCGATTCCGTACCCGTTCCGCCCCCGGTCATCATTGCAAAGGACGGGGGGCTGCCCGCCGGCATTTCGGATGCAAAAAACAAGACCACTCAGCCACCGGTCATCAACGCGGATGACCCAAAAGCGGCAGGAACCATCACCGGCATCAAACGGCAGCCGGTCAAACGAGCCCCCGTTTCACCGCCCCAGGAACCGGCACATCCCGCCCCGGAAAAGCAACCTGCCAAATCCCTTGAAAAAGGTGTAGCAACGGCCCCTGCACCAAAAGGAAAGCGAACGGCACCGAAAAAAGCAGAGAAAGGCGATGTTATCAAAAGATTCATCGCAGCCATGATTGTCCGGGAGGATGACAAAAATGCAGTCATCGCCAGGGAGGAACTCTACCAGATCTTCTCCCGGTGGTGCCGGGAGCAGAAGGTGACACCGGTACCAGACCAGAAAGCCGTGACCGTTGCCCTGAAGACACGTTTCGCCTTCACCGACAGGAATACCGGTGGGAAACCCTGCTGGACGAACGTCCGGTTCCGGTAACCTTTTTTATTTCCCAAAGCGCCGCATCCGGCTCTGGTAGTCCCGGAGGATCCGGAGAAGATCAACTTCCCGGAAGAATTTCCAGTTGATATCCGAGAAGAAGAGCTCGGAATAGACCGACTGCCAGATGAGGAAATCGGTCAGGTGATCGCCCCCGCTCTTGATGACCATGTCGGGCGTGTATCTGAATGTCAGGTACGAGTCGAGCAGTCCCTCGTCTACCTGCTCAGGAGGGATATGGTCCTCTGCCATCCGGCGGATGCAGGAGGTGACTTCCTCCCGGCCGCTCTTGCCGATGGCAACCACAACATCCATCCCGGAACCGGTCACCTCCACCGTATCGCCACGATAGAGATGCAGCCGGGCAATCGACCCGATCTTCCGGATCTCCGGCAGGCAGCGGGTCATCTCATCCGGCTGCCGCGTGGCGATATGGAAGGTCAGCCCCTTGATCGCGCCACCCTCTTTTTGGTTCTTCTGCGAGACTGACGCCGATATCGCCTTGCACCATGCGGTAACCCGATAGAGATTCTCCGGGGCATCCATCATGTCCTGCCCGCTGATCATGAAGCAGACCTGCCCGGGGAGTTCGGCAATCTGCCGCCGGAGCAGGTGTGCGAGGAGCCAGTAGATCATGCTCATCCAGTATTGTCATTCCCAAGGTAAATATCCTTGAGGATCCCCCCGGCAGGATCCCACACCCCGGTCACATGACGAGGCCGATCAGCCGGAAGGCAATGGCACCGCAGAGAATGGCAAGCGCAGTCTCCAGTGCCGTGATCCCGAGCGCTTTCTTCCAGCCAAACTCCTGCGCCAGCGCAAGGATCGTGGAGATGCAGGGGACATAGAGCATGGTCACGAGCGCAAAGACGATGAGCTGGACCGGGGTCATGATGGTGGAGAAGAC
>DUHF01000047.1 GCA_013331015.1 Methanoregula sp. | reverse complement strand
TCGCGTTCGGGGTGGACATCCGCACCACGCCCATGGAGGTGGCCCCCACCGCCCACCACATCATGGGCGGCCTCCGGATCACCCCCGAATGCCAGACCACGCTCCCCGGCCTCTTTGCCTGCGGCGAGGTGTCGGGCGGCGTGCACGGCGCCAACCGGCTGGGCGGCAATGCCCTTGCCGAGACGCAGGTCTTCGGTCGCCGGGCCGGTGCGGCTGCGGGTAAGGAGCCGGTCCGGCAGAAGAAGGTCGATGATGCGCAGGTGAAGCGCCAGCTCGACCGGCTCGAACGGTTCAGGAACGGGACGAAGAACCCGGCCCGGGTCCGGTCGATGCTCCAGCAGGCGATGTGGGACGGGGCAAACATCTTCCGGGATGCCGCCGGCCTGAATACGGCCCTCGCAGCGGCAAATGTCCTTGCCGATAAACCGATCCGGGCAGAGACCCAGCGCAACCTTGCCGAGTGCTGCACGGTCGAGAACCTGTGCCTTGTCGCATCGTTCATCTGCCGCTCGGCACTCATCCGCGAGGAGTCGCGGGGGGCCCATGTCAGGAAAGATATCAGGCAGACCTGGGATGCCGAACACTCGCCGTTTTGCCACACGTTCATCTCCAAGAAAGGGCAGGGGATCGAGAGACGCGAGGTGCCAAAATGAAAGAGCTGACGGTAACGATCAAACGGTTCGATCCGGACACGGACAAGGAGCCGTATTTCAAGACCTGCACGGTGAAGGTGAACGACGGTGCCCGGGTACTCAATGTGCTCCACGCCATCCATGACACCATCGACCCCACCCTCTCGTACCGCTACTCCTGCGCCTCGGGCCAGTGCGGCTCCTGCGCTGTCCTTGTGAACGGCGAGCCGGTGCTTGCCTGCATGCACGAGGCAACGGACAACATGACCGTCGAACCTTTAAACCTCCCCGTGAAAAAGGACCTCATCACCGATCTTGTCCCGCGGCTTTCGGAGATGGCGCACCTGATGCCAAAGGACAAGCCCGTGGTCCCGGCAAAGGAGGACATCGATGCCATCAAGCCGCTGCGGGACTGTATCGAGTGCCTTGCCTGCGTCTCGGTCTGCCCCGCAGTGGACGTGACAAAGTTCCTCGGCCCCACCGCGATGCGGCAGGAGATGCGCCTTGCTCTCGATCCCCGGGACAGCGGCGACCGGATTGCCGATGCGGTGCGGGACGGTCTTTTTACCTGCACCACCTGCCAGGACTGCTGGAAGGTCTGCCCGAAGGATATTGAGATCCCAAGGAAAGCTATCGAGAAACTCCGGTCCCTGGCAAACAAGCGGGGGTTCACATTCCCGCGGCACCTCGAGGTCGCGGCGATGGTGAAGGCGACCGGCCGGAGCGTGAGCCGGGATAAGCCCACGTTCCTCGAGCAGGTCGGAGACGTCATCGAGCCATACGGCCCGGTAAAGGCAACGGTCGGGTTCTTTGTCGGCTGCATGTACAACAACCGGCTCCCGCAGACGGCGCTTGACGCGATGGAGGTGCTGAAGCGAAACGGCATCCGCGTGGTCATCCCGCACGACCAGGTCTGCTGCGGCTCGCCGCTCATCGGCACCGGCCAGATCTCCTTCATCGATGAACTCAAGAAGAAGAACATCGAAGTCTTCCGGTCGCAGGGCATCGATACCGTGCTGACCATGTGTGCCGGCTGCGGCACAAGGCTGAAGAACGATTACCCGGAGGACAAGCCGTTTACGGTCATCGACATCAACGAGCTCCTCACGAAGTATGGCATCGAGCCCCCGGCAAAACTGCCGATCAAAGCAACGTACCACGACCCCTGCCACCTCCTCCGCGGGCAGGGTGTGAAGGACGAGCCCCGCGAGCTGATCCGGCAGGTGGTGGACCTTGTGGAGATGCCCTCCTACTGCTGCGGTTCGGGCGGCGGCGTGAAATCGGGGATTCCGGATGAGGCAGCGGCTCTTGCAAAAAAACGGGATGCCGAGATCAAGAAGACCGGCGCGGATATCGTCATCTCTTCCTGCCCGTTCTGCGAGTTCCATATCGCGAGCGGCACGGACAAGCCGGTGAAGAATATCACGACCGTGCTGCTGGAAGGGTACCGGGAGAAGGATAGGAAAGAGGGGAAGAAGTAGGGAGTTCTCTTCTCTATTTTAAATCGGAAACAATATATCAGATCCAATATTTCTTTTTATTGATGCGGGAGGTTCTCAGGGCCGGGTTCGTGATGCTGTGCCTGGTGCTCGTGGTTTGTCAGGGAGCGGCTGCGTGGAGTGTCACAAATATTTCCATCGAACCCTCAGGAGCGCTGACCCCGGGAACTCCGGTGCTGGTCTCGGTGAAAATTGATTTCCCGGAACAGCCGGCAATCCATCAGCCGCGTGAAATCCGATTAGTCACCGATCTTGAAAAACAGAAGTGGATCCAATATTATATCGCAAAGGGGTACGAGGATGACCGTACGATGTACGGCGGGAAAGAACACCTGCTGGATTGGTTCCCTGTGCCGGAGTTATTTGGAGTCCGATTCACGCTCGAAGGAACGGCACCGTTAGTCACTCAGACTTCAAATATTACCATACTTCGTATTGTGGAACTGAACGAAAAGGGAGAGATTTCCGCTTCAGAACGTATATACGAGTATCACGCGACCGTCATCAATCCATCTGATATAACCCCTCAGTCCTTGTTCTGGAAATACGATCTTCAGGGATTCCGCACCGAGATTGATGAATTTGCCGCAATGGGCGTGAACACGACAGGAGCCGAAGCGAAATACCAAACGGCAAAGACAAAGATCGATGCTGCATATGCCCTTCGTGAATTTCAATACATGACGGCTCTTGAAAACATCACCGCTGCCAGAGCTGACATCGCAGAAGGCGAGCGCCTGCTCGACAAGGCATGGGCGGAGAAGGAGATCGCGGATGCGGAAGAACGGATCAATCAGATTGACGGCATTATTGCATGGTGCATAGGGAACAAAACAACCGCATCCCACCATGAACTCCTCCCGATTATAAATAAGAGAGAGATTGCTGTAGCGTATACAAGTATGGCAAAAGGTGAGATTTATTATGGTAACTTTTCCGATGCGCAATCAATGGCACAGAAAGCGTATGCCCAGGCAAATGAGACCTATAACGATGCTGATACTCTCTACCAGATACTGAACCGGCCTGTCCCGGATGTTACCGGTAAACTGAGATCTTTGCTCCTGCAGGTACTTACAGCCGGCTTTATTGTCATCATTCTGAGTATTACCGGGTATTTCTGGTGGAAGAAGAGAAAGAGTGGGGGGACCGTATGAGAAAAATCCTGCTGGCAATCGCAATCCTCATTGTTGTTATATAGGTGAATCACTTCCGCCCGTGCTTCTGGATATACGCTTCCAGCGCACGTTCTGACGCGTGCCACACATTGTCGATCCTGGTTGCATCGAGGAGCCCTTTCCGGGCTGCAAGACTTAAGTATTCCTGCGAGTAGGGCGATCCTTTCGCGAGATCGCGAAGCGGGACCAGCGCCGCTTCGCCTCCGGCAACCGCGATGCAGTGCGAGAGCGAATCACTCACGGCCCGGGCAAGAAAACGGGTGAATGGTGCAAGGTCGCCATTATCAGCATCATGGAGCGCCCGGTAATACTTCTGCCGGTCGCTCTTGTCGAGGATGACCGGGGGATAGCCGTGCCGGAGCAGGTACAGGTTCGTGAGGAGCCGGGCAACCCGGCCGTTTCCGTCCGTGAAAGGGTGGATTGCGACGAAACGGTGATGGAGATACGCGGATGTGGCAACAACATCCGAATCCGGTTCTTCAAGTGCCGCAAGCAGCGTGTCCATCTCGCGAACGATGCGGGACCAGTCAGCCGGGGACTTGCTCGCGCCGGTGATCCGGACATTCCGGGTCCGGTACCGCCCGGCATCCTCCAGAATCCCGCGGGTGACGATCTCGTGGATCTGCTGGATCGTGACATGGTTTATGGGCGCCTTCTCCCCTGCAAGCCTCACGATCAGGTCGTACCCCTGAGCGTTGTTGGTTGCTTCGAGGTGTTCGCGGAGGGATTTACCTCCGATGGTAATTCCCTCTTCAAGCACGAGTTTTGTTTCCGATAGCGTGAGCGTGTTTCCCTCAATGGCGTTGGAGTTGTACGTGTGCCGCAGCCGGATCTCCTCGTGCAGCCGGGTAACAAGGTCCGGACTGAGCGGGCTTAGGGCATCCAGGCGATCCTTCTTCTGCCGTATCCATTCCATGAGATGGGAGTCGGGGGGGTTCATATCGGTATCGGCTCTTTTTTCACTGAGCCGATATTTGCATCGCTAGCTCATGAACCTGACGCACGCGAGGAACGGATACAAGACCCGTACTGTTCCCGGAGAGCCCGGACCCCCAGTCACAGGGTAGTGGGCCCGGGTCGGACCTGACCGTCTTCTCATGCAACCCGGGATCTTTTCCGTCCCCAAACCCCCGCCTCCGGTCAAAACCGCCCGCTGTACCACGATCGTGGCGGACTTTCTCCACGTAATTTGGTTCTATTAGCGTTTCTTGGAATCTCCGATGGGAGGAAAAACCGTCCGGGCGTTATAATGGCAGGAATCCGGGCTCATTGTATCGTTTTTCCGCGATTAAGGTACTTCTCCGGCCCATGAAAAAAGGGGCCCGGACAAAGTCTGTTATACGGGCCCCGATTGCCGATCCGGGCATTTTACAGGGGGTCAATCCTTACCCGACCCGATCTTTTTCAGGAGATCCTCTCCGATGGAGACCCCGGCGGGGGGGCAGGGGCCGGCGGACGGGATGCAGGAGTCGCCGGCCGGGCCGGAGCCGGCTCCGGCTGCTTTGGGATCACCGCCCCGTCGCGATCGAGCTCGATGAGCCCGGTCTCCGTGACGCGGAAGAACCGGAACGACCCGCGTGGCAGGTACACCCAGAGCTCGCGGGAGATCCCGGGCCCGGATGCAATGGCCCGGAGCGTTATAAGAGCATCGGCCGCCTCCCGCTCGATCACCGAAAGCGGACAGCGGAGCCGGCTGACCCGCTTGATCCGGACATGGGCGGTCAGGAACATGCAGTAGATCACGAAGTTGCAGATCATGCCCGGCTCGTGCGCAAAGTGCCGGACCTCGCCCCGCTTCCGGGCGATCTGCCCGGCCTCGCGCAATGCAACGAGCGGCTTGCGCCCCCGGCTCATGGCCGGCCCCCGATATTTCCGGCCAGAGTTTTGTACAGCGGCCGGTGTTCACCTGCGGTACCGGAACGTTCCGTGATGAGATTGTGTGAGTCTATGCGATCATCTCCGCTTCATTTTTTTTTTCGTGCACCGGCCGGTGGCTGCCCAACGCATCGTTTGGCCGGGCCGGCCAGGGTCGGCATCCTTTCACGCGTTATCCACAAAATTATATATGCTTTGTAGTATGGAGGCGGAACGCGTCCGAAGAATAACGCTAAATTCCCATGAAAGAAGATCTGGTATCATGAAGATCTGCTCCATTCTTGTCATCGCGATCGTGTCTCTTGCCTGCATCCTTGCTGCCGGCTGCACCCAGCCGCAGGCCGCGGCAGCAACCCCGACGCCAACCCTCGCCCAACCACTCACGCCATTGCCGGTCGAAACCCCGGTCCCGCAAACCCCGACCTGCTCCCCCACCCCCGGGCCAACGCAGGTGGTGCCGGACTATGAGTCGGTGAGCATCACGGTGGACCGGAACACCATCTCGGAAGACCCGACCATCACCACGCGGTTCAACGGCGGCCAGGGCCTCGGCATGGTCCAGACCATGACCGTCACGCTCATCCGCTCCGATTGCGTCACGGACGTTCAGACCCGGGACGACCCGGGCATCGGCACGAGCGTCACCCAGATGGGTACGACCAGGACCGACCGCGTCAAAGTCGATGTCGTGATGACCTCTGGGATCGAGTACACGGTCATCGACGGGCTCTACCCGTTCCCGGGAAAGATGTGATAAGGATAAATCCAAATCCTTTTTTCAATTGATTTGTGCAGGCCCTCTCTTGCACCTCCAGTCCCCCGGAGGGGACGGGGCGCAGTGCGGCGGTCACAAAATCAGGTGCAGGGAATACGTCATTGTCGCGTAGCGGGGGGGTCACCATAGTAATTTTTACAAAAGGATGCTGTGGGAATAATTTCCTATGAAA
>DUHF01000210.1 GCA_013331015.1 Methanoregula sp. | reverse complement strand
GTGGCGGGCATCCGCAAACTCGTTGATATGGGAGCAATCGACCGGAACGAGCGGATTGTCTGCGTTGTCACCGGTCATCTCCTCAAGGACCCGGACACGGTGATCAAACAATGCGAACCCCCAATCGAGATCAACGCGGACCTGCCCTCGCTGCTTGCTGCGCTGCACTTGTAATCCTGCTCTCGCTCGCCATCCCGGCGGGAGCCCTGTCAGCGGAGTACAGCATCTACCCTAATGGCACGGCTTACCACGCCACCATCGGGATAACGGGTACCGAACGGTATACCTTTGCCGACATGGGATTCATGGGCGAAGATGTTCCGCTCGCGGCCGGGGGTGTGGAACTCATACAGGAAGATGGCCTCCCGGCTGCATACACCTGGAACAGACCTTGGGGAGCGCCATCATCCATCGCGTTTGCCAAAGGGAATTATACGGTTTCTTTTGTCGCCCCGCTCGGAAACAACAACCTCAAAGCCATTTTTAAGAAACCCTACAACGTGAGCGTTTCGATCCCGCAGAATTTCAGTGTCGCAAATCCGCTCCTGGCCGGTCTCAGCAATGGTGCACACGTGACCGTGCATGCTGACAATTCCACCACGGTATCCTGGAACGACACGTACATGTTCGACCTGCGGTTCTATTCACCGGGGCAGCAGGACATCCTCTTCATCTTCTTCCAGTTCATGGTAATCCTCATCTTTGTGCTGGTGGTTATCCCATACGTCATCTCGATGAGAAAGGACCAATAATCCTATTTTCGGATCGCATTCCCTTCAGGTCAGTCATTTTACTCCCTGCTGACACGGATTGCGGCCCTATCCCGCCCGTGACGGGTGTCGGGCAATGCCTGCAACACACGACCCTTTGATAGTACCACTGCCATTATTCCGGAGAAATATTTTTACCATCTGATGGCACACCTCATACCGGAAAGAGGGTATGTATGTTTCTTGAAAACGCAGTTGTCGGTATATTACAGTTAGTTGTTGCAATCGTCTTTGCCGTTATAGCCCTGTATATCGGGTTCTGGACGCTTGCCAGGATCACGAGCAGTATCAATATGGAACAGGAACTTGCCAAAGGGAACACCGCGGTTGGTATCATCGTTGCCGTGGTCTTTATCGCCATCGCAATTGTGGTCGAGTCAGGGGTAAAAGGCCTTTCCGCTGGTATCGGCAAGGCACTCAGTGAAGGACTCTTATCTGTAAACGGGATCATTGCCATCAGCCTTTCCCTTTTTCAGCTGGTAGTCGGCATCGCTCTTGCCGTTGGCGCCATCTATCTTGCCCTCAACATCCTTGACAAACTCACCAAGGGCGTCGAGGAGTTTGAGGAACTCAAAAAAGGCAATGTTGCCGTCGCTCTCGAGATGGCCGGCGTCATCATCGCGGTTGCCGTCATCGTCCAGTCAGGCGTACTGGGGATCACCGCAGCCCTTGCCTGACCTTTTTTTGTGCCGCGACTCTCGGGCTGACCGCGCGATATTCAACCGGATCCCGCAAGATCTCCGTATATCCGGCCCGGATTCCAGATTTTTTAAAATCGTCAAATCACACCCCTTTTGCCGATCTGGACAATCCAGAACAATTATCCGGGCATCCATCGCGTTGGGAACAATTGGGATCGTGGCTGGATCTTCGCTCTCTTTATTGCGTCCCGAAACCCACCCTGGGACCAGTGGCAGCATGCCGCACAAAAGGAGATTTGCCTATGAAAATACCCTCAATAATCCTTGCAGGCATTATTGCACTTGCACTGCTCTGCATGGTCACAACAGCCACCGCAGGGACTGCTGAAACCGGAGTGCAGGATTCACCGGATTCCATTGAATTCGAAGATCTCCCCCTGATTGACGACCCAATTGGCGCTGACAACCCGCTCTACGGGCTGAAACTCGCATGGGAAGACCTTGATGAATCCTTCACCGCAAACGAGAGCGAGCGGGTCACCAAACAGATGAAACACGCACAGCTCCGCCTTTCAGAAGTAAAGGTTGAACTTGCCAAAAACCGTACCAGGACTGCAGAACAGGCCCTTGACCTGTACTGGCAGAAGATCAACCTCACGCAGATGAGGCTTGCTTACTTCGGGTCCAATGCAACCGGTCTCCTGCACGCACAGGAAATGCATGCGAAACACCAAATCGTGCTTGAGAATCTCATGATCTCCCATCCCGGCAACCCGGGCCTTGAGCGGGCGTACAACAACAGTCTGGGACTTGAGCAAAAATTCGAGGAAAAAACCCAGACCCGCTTTGATAAGGGAGTCGGGAAGAACAACAATACGATAATCAGGGCATACCGCATCGGGGCCCGGACAGAAAACCCGGCAGGAAATGGCGAAGGGGAGCAAAACGCGAACCAGGTGCAGGCCCAGAATGAAGAGCGAGGAAAGAACAGGGACACGGTTACGGGAACGCAGAAGCCGGACAATACAACAGATACCCGGGGCAGGTCCGGACAGGATACCCCCGGTCCATCAAATCCCGCATCGCCCCAGCCGGGAAAATCCACTGATAATGCAATGCAGGGAAGCGGGAACGCAAACGGCAACAGCGACGATAAAGGAAACGGGAATTCGCGCAGGAATTAATCGTGGATACCACTACCTGTCCGGGAAACCACCGGACAGGTTAGTTTTATATTGGTGAAACGAAGAATACAAAAAACACGCCGGTGACTCATGAACACAAAACCCCGGAATGTGATAGCGGCCATCCTGCTCCTGTTCCTTGCAGCAGGTACTTTGGCAGCAGCAACAGCCCCGGCTCCTGAGTATACCACCACCTACACCATCACGGTAATTGACGACGGGAGTGCAACCTGGCGTATAGAATATCGTACCCTGCTGGGATCCGATGCGGAGGTTACCAGCTTTGAGGCCTATACCCGTGACCTGCCCGCGATACACCTCCCTGAGGTGCAGGATCTCATGCAACGGTCCGCGGCACAGGCATCGGTTGGCGCGTCGCGCAAAATGACCGTGAGCAATGTGAAAAGCGATGCAGTAATCCAGCTATCCCCGACAGGGAAGTACGGTGTTGTGGTGTACACGTTCACCTGGGACGGGTTTGCTAAGGTGACCGAAGCGGGTATTTCCATTGGCGATGCTTTTGCCGGAGGGCTCTACCTTGCAAGGGATAGTACGCTCATCCTCCGGTTTCCGGAAGGGTATACGCCGGCGGGTATCGAACCTGCGCCCGACCAGAAGCGTGACGGCATCACCTGGTACGGCCAGCGATCCTTTGCCCCGGGCGAGCCCCGGGTGGTCCTTGAAAAGACCGCGTCTTCCCTTCCGGTCATCCCGATCGCTGCAGGGTTTGTTGCTCTTCTCCTCATCGTTGCCGGGTTTATCTTCATGAGATGGCGGGCAGGAGTCGTCGAAGAAGAGCCCGAAGAACCAGTGCCCTCTCTTTCGGAGGATGAAGTAAAAAGTGTTGAGGACCGGATTGTCCGGCTCCTTTCTGCAAACAGCGGGGAACTTTTCCAGTCCGATATCGTCCGACTCCTCGGCCTTCCAAGGTCAACAGTAAGCGCATCACTTAACGGCCTTCACCAGAAAGGAATCATCATAAAAGTGCGGAAAGGGCGGGAGAACCTTATCCGGCTAAAAAGGGATGAGACCGGATAACAGGCCTTGTACATCTGGCTGGGAAAATTCCCGTATCCTTTTTTTGTTTTTGACCGGACTGTACGGTACCTCAACAACAGTAAAAAAAAGGATGAGTGTTACTGGAGCCCAAAGGACTTCAGCGTGACATCTGCATTGACGGCACCGACATGGTACACGGCGCCGCTCGATACCTCGTTGATGACAACCTCTGCAGGTGAGAAGAGCGAAGTGTCGATCTGGTAGAAGTCGTAGTTCGCTTCCTTGAAGATATCGTTGAACGGCTTGCCGTACCCCTTGCTCTTGTTGCTTGGGATCCTGTCAAGGTAGTCCTTGATCTCGGGAGCGTTCATGGTGAGGCTGATCCTGCCGTAGTAGATGGTAGCATCGTTGGTGACACCCATGGCAAGCTTGAGCCCGCGGACCGGCGGGATGGGGGCGGATCCCATCGCAGAAATGACCTTCTTGGTATCAAACCCGAGCTCGTTGAGCTTGTAGATCGCAGTCTCGACACAGCGGCCGGCAACCTGGATCGAGCCGACCATGGATGAGGTCGGGGCGACAACAGCGCAGACATTAGCGACATCGATGTGGCATTCCTCGGCAATCTTGTTCATGACTTCTGCATTCGGGAGGTGGTCGGACTCTAAACAGATGACGGCAACATCGTAGTCGTCCTCGTACTCGATGACCTCGAAGGTGTGCTTGGGCTTTAAGGAGAGCGCCCGGGCCGGGCCGCTGCCCATGGCAAAGAAGTTGCCCACCTTGACCGTCCAGCCGGCCTTCTGTGCGCCAAGGCACGAGATGGCGGGGAAGTCGGTGTTCACATCGATAAAGGGCATCGGGATGCCCTTGATCTCCCCGTTGCGGAAGTTCACTTCGCCAAGACCGCCCATGCAAATCTCGGTAAATGCCCTGCCGGCAGCATAGCCTCCGCGGACGGATACCCCGCAGTCTACGATCCGTGCGCCATTGTCCAGTTCATGGTAGGCGCAGTTGAATTCCTCGGCAAGATCGGCCAGATTGTCAAAAATCTCGAGTGCCAGTTCGTTCACACTTAACATTTGGAAAAACCCCTGTATCATAAAAGAGGATGCATTACCGTATAATATTTTTGAAAATCAAAAGGCGAAAAATTTTCGCAGAATCCGGGGAAACTGCAATGAGCGGGATTTTTCCAAAAAAAATCCGTGATTAAAAGTGGGAAGTTGCCAGTTCACCCAAGATATTCGAGCACCTTTGCCGGATCATACCGGAGCGTGATGATACGTGTCCGGCCCTTGCCCTCCCGGTACTGGAGGTTGATGAGGCGCATCGCATCCATCTTTTTTACAATCTCGTAAAAACGGGTGTACCCGATTGCATTCTTCTCCTTGATCGCTTTGTACACATCCCCGGCGTTCATCTCGTGCTCTTTGGCACTCCTTTCGGCAAGGAACCGGAGGATGAGGCGTTCCTCATCCTTTAGGGTCTTCACCGTGTAATTGAGGTGCAGGTACTTCGAGATTTCGTACGCCCCACAGATATCCTCCCGCTCGATGCTGCGCCGGGCGGCCCGTTCTGCAGAGAGGGTTGCACGCTTCAGGAGATCAATACCCACGCGAAGATCCCCGCTGTTCTGGGTCTGCTCCACGACAAGGTCGAGGAGTTCATCGGACAAGACGCCGGAGAAGAGCCCCTGCATGACGCGGGCTTTCATGATCTCGCGAATCTCCGCATCGCCATAGGGCGCGAAATAGATCTCGGTGGGGCGGAAGACCGAGGCAACCCTCGCGTCCACCGCCCGGGACAGGTCCACGTCCATGTCGCTGATGATGACGATGACGCCGATCCGGGTACCTTCATAGGTCTCGTGCGAGCGGAGCAGGGTATAAAGCACCTTGTTGATCTCGTTCTCGTACAGGAGGTAGTTGGCGTCGTCGAGCGTGACCAGGAGGACGATATCCTCCTTGATAAGCATCCGGGCGATAGCGTCGAAGACCTGCTTGAAGGAGGTGCCGGACGAGGGGGGCAGGTGACCGGAGAGTTTCCGGTAGATCTGGGAGACGATGGCGAACTTGGTGTTGTCGATCTGGCAGTTGATGTACACCGGTACGAGCTTCTTGGTCGTCTCCTCGATCTCGGCAAAGAGTTTCTTTATGCTGGTGGTCTTTCCCGTGCCGGGGAGTCCCTTGCAGACCGTGTTGAGCGGACGGCCGCCCCGGAGCCCGGGCCGGATCTGGAACGCCAGCTCGCGCATCTGGGCATCGCGGAACTCGAACTGCTCGGGGACATAGTCGATCTCCAGCACATCCGGGTCGCGGAAGAGCGATTCATCCCACATAAGCAGGTTCTTCTTCATTGCTGTACAGGTTTACCGCATCGGTAATAACTGCATTGGACATCGTTTGT
>DUHF01000296.1 GCA_013331015.1 Methanoregula sp. | reverse complement strand
GGGGCATTGCTCTTTATCGATTCCTTCATCATCGTAACCCATCCATGGGGGATACCATCCAGCGAGGCAGAGTAGTAGAGCGGGACCACCTCGCGTTCAAGGATATCGTAAAGGGCATTCGCATCAGCCGCGTCCCGGTCACTGCCGGGCGCCGGGCTCCCGAACGCCCAGCCATTCTTCCCGTTGTAGCCCTCAAGCCACCAGCCGTCAAGGATGCTTAGGTTGATCACACCGTTCAGTGCCGCCTTCATCCCGCTCGTGCCGCTCGCTTCAAGGGGGGGTACCGGGTTGTTGAGCCAGACATCGACCCCGTGGACAAGGTACTGGGCGGTCTGCTCCGAATAGTCCTCGACAAACGCGATCCTTCCCTCAAGTTCCGGCTCCTGCGCAAGCCGGTAGATCTTCTGGAGGATCCGCTTCCCCTCGTAATCCGAGGGGTGGGCTTTTCCGGCAAAGATGAACTGGACCGGGCGCCACTTATTGCAGACGATCCGCTTCAGGCGCTCCATGTCAAAGAAGATGAGATCAGAACGCTTGTAGGTGGCAAACCGGCGGGCAAACCCGATGGTGAGAATGGACGGGTTTAAGAGCAGTCCCTCGGCAACGAGCGACAGGGGATCATCCTGCATCTTTGCCCATTTTACCCGCTTGCGTTCCCGCATCCGGTTGATGAGCTTGATCTTGAGATCGAAGTGAAGATCCCAGAGCATCCGGTCCGGGATCTCGTCCACAAGGTTCCAGATTGCCGGATCATCGTGTTCCTGCTGCCAGTTCGGGGTGACCGGGTAGAAGTAGGTGTCAAGGAGATCCTCGATCCTGGGGTTCATCCACGTGGGGAGGTGCACGCCGTTGGTGATCGCATCGATCGGGCTCTTCTCGGCCGGCAGGCCGGGCCAGAGGTTCGTCCACATCAGCCGGGTAACTTCCCCGTGGCGCTCTGATACCGCGTTATGATAGGCAGAGAGGCGCATGGCAAGCACCGTCATGTTGAACCCGCTTTCGGGGAAGTCCGGGTGCCGCCCGAGCCCGAGGAACTCTTCGCGCGGGATCCCGAGCGCCGGATAATAGGTGGAGAAGTAACTGTCCATCAGGTCCACGGGGAATGCATCATGGCCCGCCGCAACCGGGGTATGGGTGGTGAACACCGAGGTGAGCCGGACCTGGTTTACCGCCTCCTCAAACGGGATCCCGCGTTCCACCCGTTCCCGGATCCGCTCCAGCAGGGCAAAGGCGGGGTGGCCTTCGTTGAGGTGCACGGCCGAGTACACGATGCCCATCTCGTGGAGCACCTTCCGGCCCCCGATACCGAGCACAATCTCCTGCCGGAGCCGTTCTTCGCGGTCGGCAGTGTAGAGGTTGGAGGAGATCCGCCGGTTCTCTGCATCGTTGAGCGGGATATCGGTATCGAGGAGATAGAGCGGGACTTTCCCGACATCCACCTTCCAGACCGCGACAAAGATGGGGGGTTCGATATGGGGCACCTGCACCACCAGTTGCTCCCCCGCGCCATTCAGCACCCGCTGGACCGGCGCTGCATCGCGGTCAAGGGTCTCCTGGATCCCTTCCTGCCAGCCGTCGGGCAGGATGTGCTGGTGGAGGTACCCTTCCGAGTACATGAACCCGACGGCAACGAGCGGAACTCCGAGGTCACTGCACTCCTTGAGGTGGTCGCCGGCCAGGAAACCGAGGCCCCCGGCATACATCGGGAGGGAGTGGTGCAGGCCGTACTCCGCGGAGAAGTACGCGATGGTTAAGGTCTTGCTCTCCGGGTACCGCTCGCGGAACCAGCCGGTGGTTGTTTTCATATAACGCCGGAACCGGTTCATGATGATGTCGTACCGTCGCAAGTACTCCTCGTTCTTCTCGGCTGCAAGGAAGTATTCCTGCGGGGTGTCGCGGAGCATCCGGACCGGATTGTGGATGCTTGCCTTCCATGCAAGCTGGTTGAGCTGCTTGAAGAGGATCCGTGCCTCGGGGTGCCAGCTCCACCAGAGGTTGTAGGCAAGGTCGACAAGGCCGGCCAGCCGCGGCGGGATATGAGTAAAACGGTTGTCCTGGAAAGACACAGCAAACGATTGCTCTGTCCTCAGGCCGTGATATACTTTTCTGATGCGGGAAAAGGGGATGATCAGAGACGTTTCAGTTTCACCGGCACCTGAAGCATCACGTCGTTTGAACCGGTCTCCTTGCGGTCGTCCGCGCAGATGTAATATTTACTCTGGGTCTTGATGGTGAAGGTCTTTTCAACCGGGGTCGTGATATCGTTGAACTGGACGAGCGGCACGATACCTTCATACACCCACTTTTTCTGGACCGTATCCCACTGGGGCCGGATATTCCGCACGCCAAGCTGGTCGTTCTCGTCCAGGAAGAGGACGTTCACGTTCACCCCGGAGACACCGGGCGATGCAGCAGAGAGGGTGAACTTTTCGCCCGGGTAGAGATACGCCTTCTTCAGCTCATTCTGGACATCGAGGCAGGCAAAATCGTTGAACCGGACCGGGATCGTGGTATCGATGTCGGCAGTTTTTACCGCAGCAGTCGTTACCGGAAATCCCGATGAGGTTGCTGCCGCCGGGGCGGGTGTTGCCTGAGGGGTGACAGGGGCAGCCGTATTCGTGGTGCAGCCGGCCATGAGCATCACCAGGATGAGCAGTACAGCACCGGTGATGACAAATGCATGAAGTTTCATGCATCTGCATAGCAGGCCTGACCATATATGGCTTACGACGGGAATACGGCAGAGTTTTCGCGGTCTGGCGGGCTGGGATCCGATCCCCCCACAGAGAAAAACTACTTTGTGCAGTACCGCCAACATTCCTTCACATAAAAACCGGCCGCATCGCATCCGGCCGGAGAGCATACACGAGGGGAATTTTTTGAAGGAAGTCACCGCGAACTTCAGCGCAAAGGCAATCGAGCGTGAGGTGCAGGAATACTGGCGCACGCACGATACCTACAAGACCGTAAAGCAGCACCGCAGTGCGGGAAAACCGTTCTTCTTTGTTGACGGCCCGCCGTACACCACCGGCCATATCCACATCGGGACCGCGTGGAACAAGATCTTAAAAGACAGCATCCTGCGGTACCACCGCATGAACGGCCGGAATGTTATTGACCGGGCCGGTTACGACATGCACGGCCTCCCCATCGAGGTAAAGGTTGAGCAGGAGCTGGGTTTTGTCTCCAAAAAGGACATCGAGACGTTCGGGATCCAGGCGTTCATCGAGAAGTGCCGCACGTTTGCCATTACCAACAAGAAGCTCATGGACGACCAGTTCGAGGCGCTCGGGGTATGGCTCGATTTCGCGGGTGCATACCAGACGGTGACGCCCGATTATATCGAGGCGGCGTGGTGGACGCTTGCAAGGGCGGAGAAGAAGGGCATGCTCGAACGCGGATACCGCGTGGTGAACTGGTGCCCACGGTGCGAAACGGCGATTGCCGATGCCGAGGTGGAATACTGGGACGAGAACGACCCCTCGGTCTTTGTCAAGTTCCCCATCACCGGAAAAGCTGGCGAGTTTCTGGTCATCTGGACAACAACCCCGTGGACACTGCCAGCCAATGTCGCAGTTGCAGTCTCAAAGGACTTCGAGTATGCCAAAGTCCTTGCAAAGAAGGACGGGAAAGAAGATCTCCTCTGGATCGCTGAACCGCTCGTCAAGACCGTGCTCAAGAAGGCCCGGTACAAGGATTTTGCGGTTCTTGAGACGAAGAAGGGGGCAGAACTCGTCGGGTGGAAGTATGACTCCCCGCTCAATGCAAAGGTGCCGCTCCAGCGCGATATCGACCACAAGGTTGTTGCCGGAGACTTCGTTGCCCTGGAGAACACGGGTATGGTCCATATCGCTCCTGGTCACGGCTGGGACGATTATGTCCTGGGGACAAAGGAGGGACTCGCCATCGTCTGCCCGGTGGATGGCGCCGGGAAGTTTAAGGAGGAGGCAGGGGAGTTTGCCGGCCAGCAGGTCAGGGATTCAAACGAGAATGTCCTTGTCGCGCTTGGGGATTTCCTGCTCGCAAAAGAGACCGTCACGCACCGGTACGGTCACTGCTGGCGGTGCAAGACCCCGATCATCTTCCGGGCAACCTCCCAGTGGTTCTTAAAAGCCTCCGAGATGCGGGACCTGATGCTCAGGGAAGTCGAGAAGGTCACGTGGTATCCCGAGTGGGCCGGCAGTGCCCGGTTCTATGACTGGATCAAGGAGGCCCGGGACTGGTGCATCTCCCGGCAGCGGTACTGGGGTATCCCTATCCCGGTCTGGGTGTGCACGAAATGCGACACGTATCACGTTGTCGGAACCATCGCGGAACTGGAGGAGCTGAGCAAAAAACCCCTCCCCGACCCCCACCGCCCGTACGTGGATGCGGTGACCATCCCCTGCGCCTGCGGCGGCAGCATGAAGCGGG
>DUHF01000238.1 GCA_013331015.1 Methanoregula sp. | reverse complement strand
GACTGCCCGCTCGTGTAGATTGCGCGGGGCGAGAGCTTGACCACGTACCGCAACAGCTGGCTTTTTGCAATCCCCGGGTCCCCGATGAGGAGGACGTGGATGTCGCCCCGGAGCCGGCTCCCGTCCGGCATATCCTTGGACATGCCGCCGAAGAGCTGGAGGGCGATGGCCTGCTTGACATCCTCGCTGCCATAGATGGTGGGGGCGATGGAGTGGGTGATCATCCGGTAGATCATCGGATCCTTGCTGAGACGGAGGATCTCGTCTTCGTCCTTCTCTTCAATCTCCACCTCCTCGAACTCCTTTTCTGCAACCTCAATGGAGTTGCATTCGAGGAAGATGTCAAAGACCGTGCTCTTCTCGCCTTTGATCACCCGCTGCATGGACCGGAGGATCCCGTTGATGATGACCCGGTCGCCGGGGGAGATCTTCCCGCAGAGGTCATCGGTTACATCGATATCAAGGGTCTGGGGCTGTTCACCGCCCCGGAGACCCTCGGGGGATTCCTGCACCCGGAGTTTCTGGGAATCGATGAAACGGGAGCGGGCCGGGATGAGGTCAAGTTTCTTGAACGTGCAGCCGTCAGTTGCACAACCATCGGGATCGATGAACTTGCCGTACTTCTGGATCTTATGGGTGAAGTGGCCGGCCGGGCAGCGGAATACTGCCTCAACGATACGGGGTCTGACTTCGGTGGTCTTGCGCAGGATCCCTTCTACGGACACAAACGTGTTGATGTCGTCGGACCTGATGGCGCGGATCTGGGTCTTTTTGGGCAGGTTGGTAAACCGGATATTGATCCCTTTTGGCTCCTTGCCGTCCTTGGTCCGGATGAGCTGGGCGGTCTTGATCGCATCGAGGACATCCTCGATGACCTTTCCCGGGTTCTCGAGGAGTTCGTCAGCAAGCGCGATACCCGCTTTACCGAACCGCTCGATATCGCGGTAATCGATGGAGAGTGACCGCTTGTGCGGGTACTCGCGGGAGAGTTCGCCGAGATCTTTTTTGTACCGGGACTTTAAGAGCCGGCTCCAGTCAGCGGTCTTGTCATTCTCGATAAGACCGGGTGTCGTCTCCATACCCTAACCCTGCCGCTGTTTTTCAGAAGAGAGGACGAAGCGTGCGATGAGCGCTTCCATCTGGATGTCGCTGTTGGCCCCCTCGGAGAGCCGGAAGTCGGCTTCACCCAGATGGTCGATCAACTGCACCTTGAGCTCGCGGGAGAGATCCATCTTCACGAGCGCCCGGTAGCACTGGTTGATGAGCTCGTTTGGGGCGATCCCCCGCTCGTGGAGGAGCTGGGCAAGCAGTGACTCTGCCGGTTCAAAATCGCCTTTCAGTGAGAGGGAGAGGAGTTCGGCTATCTCGTCCGGCCGGGCCGTCGACGTGATGGCATAGACGCTCTTCTCATCAATGGCCGGGCTGATGATCGCTGCACCCTGCACCGCGTTGATGGCTTTCCTCATGTCTCCCTGCGCGATATAGACGATTGCATCCATAGCGCCCGGCGAGATGATGAGTTCTTCGCGGGAAGCGATGCGCCCGATCTCTTCCCTGACTGCATCCCCGCCGAGCGGCCGGAAGCGGTAGATGGCGCACCGGCTCTGGATCGGGTCGATGATCTTGGAGGAGTAGTTGCAGGAGAGGATGAACCGGCAGGTCTTGGCATAGGTCTCCATGGTCCTCCTGAGCGCTGCCTGTGCATCGGTGGTCAGGGCATCGGCCTCGTCAAGGAAGAGGATCTTGAACGTGGCATCGCCGTCCGGCATGGTCCGGGCAAATTCCTTGATCTGGTTGCGCACGACATCGATCCCCCGCTCATCCGAGGCGTTCATCTCGCGGAAGTTCCGCTGCCAGTTGTCCTTGAAAAATTCCTTTGCGAGCGTCACTGCGGCGGTGGTCTTCCCGACGCCTGCACTGCCGGTGAAGAGGAGGTGGGGGAGGTTTTTGGTCTTCACGTACGATGTCAGCCGTTCAACGATCTCGTCCTGTCCAACGATGTCGGCGAGCCGGGCCGGCCGGTATTTCTCGATCCAGATGGTGTTATTCTCCTCCATTTTGTCTCCTCAAACAACGGACGCGGTGAACGATTGATGGTGACCGGGGAAATCTTTAAAAAACCGGTTATCGTTCATTCATTTTTAAAATCACGCGCTGTACGTAAAGAATGTCATAATATTTATCATAAGGGTTCCTGAAATTACTTGTCATGCAAGGAAAATATATTTTACTTGTTCTCATCTTACTCCTGCTCACGGTCGTGCCGTCGGGTGCCACAACCACCAAGATCGTTGCGGGCGCCCCGGTCTTCGTCGGGGAGTCAGATGTGGACCTGACACGGGCACTGGACAACTGCCGGATCATCGGGTGGGTGCCGAATGGTTCGTCCCCCACGATGCCCGCAGCAAAGAATATCACGCTCCGGCCGCTGAACGAGTTCTCCTCTGTTCTCGCGAAGTATACCTTCAGCCCTGCCGAATACAGCGGGTATGAAGGGGCATGGTACTGCGAGGAGCGGGCCCCTTACAAGACGGTTTTTGTGGTCAAAGAACCGCAGCTGAAGATCCGGGTCTGGGATATTGACGCCGATATGGATGTGACCGGGACAACGATCCCTGCCACAGCAAATGTCACCTACCGCATCGATACCAATATGGATACCGCCCTGCATCTCAAATACCGCCTGGACCTGACCCCGGCTGATGGTTTTTACACGGTAAAGCTGACCGATCCGAACGGCAAGAGCGTGACAAACATCTATACCGGCAGTTACGGTAATCCGGGCACCGTTATCCAGACCCTGGACACCAACCCGTATATCACCTCCTCACCCTATACCTGGAATTTCTGGAAGGCCGGCGGAAAATGGGATCACCTGGCCCGCAACATCCAGGGCGACTTTGTGTATCCCATGGGAACCTATCGTTTCACGGTGAGCCAGAACCTGAACCGGATGGCGGA
>DUHF01000201.1 GCA_013331015.1 Methanoregula sp. | reverse complement strand
CCTGCATCGCGGCGATGCAACGCGGGGAGACGCACTATGCGCCGAGCAATGGCATCCCCGAGCTGACAACCGCCATCGCAGAGAAGATCGAGCGGGAGAACCATTTCCCCTGCACCCCGCAGCAGGTGATCGTTGCCTGCGGGGCGAAGAACTCGATCTATGAGGCGATGGAGGCGGTCCTGAACCCCGGCGACGAGGTGCTTCTCCTCACCCCGGCATGGGTGAGCTACGAGCCCTGCGTCCATATCGCCGGCGGGAAGACCGTGAAGCACGCGGTCGACCAGAAGACGTTCCAGATCGATGACTCGCTGCTCGAACGGGTGAACAACAAGACCAAGATGGTCGTGGTCAACTCGCCCTCGAACCCGTCCGGCGCGGTGCTTGACAAAAAGTCCCTGCAGCTCGTGGCCGATCTCTGTACCGACCACGACCTCTACTGCCTCTCGGACGAGATCTACGAGAAGCTCATCTACGGGAAGGAGCATGTCTCGCTTGCGTCCATCGGCGACATGGCGGAGCGGACGATCACCATCAACGGGTTCTCGAAGGCGTATGCGATGACCGGCTGGCGGCTCGGGTACGCGGTGGCCCCCCCGTCGATCATTGCGGAGATGTCCAAGGTGCAGCAGCACTCGATCAGCCAGGTGGCGACCTTTGCGATGTGGGGCGGGGTTGCGGCACTCAAGGGCGACCAGGGTTGCGTGGAGGCGATGCGGCAGGAGTTCGATGCCCGGCGCAAGTATGTCATCCCTGCGCTGAACGCGATGGATTACGAGACGGCACCCGCGGACGGGGCGTTCTATGCGTTCGTGAAGGTTGCAGGCGACGATATGGAGGTTGCGTCCCGCTGGCTCGACAAGGGGCATGTTGCGGCAACCCCGGGCAGTGCGTTCGATGCGCCGGGGTGGGTCCGGCTGTCGTATGCCACGTCAATGGAGCGGCTGCGGGAAGCGATGGAGAGGATAAGGGGGGTGGAGTAAATTTTGAATCATAGAATCTCACATCCAGAATCTTCATTTTTTTAATAAATGTAATATACAAGCAGTGATAAAATTTTATCAAATGATATCATCCCATTTTCATCAGTACGGTGTGTGATTGTCCTGAACCGGTACATGCATTGTTTGTTGTGTGCAGTGGTTCTTGTTGTGATCATCACTCCTGTTTCTGCCAATATCCCGGTAAAAGGAATAATGTCAGTATTTATTATTGAAAATGAGGATTTTTTGGCCAATGGGAATCTCAATTATACTATCAACTGTTCCATTGTCTCTTCTTATCGCCCGAGCTCGTACGACTCCTTTGAAAGGGGGGACTATTCCAACCCGTGGGCATTTTACTTTATGCTAGATGGAACCTGTTCGTCAGAAAATTGTTCTCCGGTTACGAAGATGACCTGGTATCATGGGAGGAATACTGAAGAACCCACGTTTGTCTGCGAACTGACCGGATCCCATGGAAATGAAACGTATACATTGTGGAATACTACGGGGACAAGGCGGTATACTCTGGAAGAGTTTTATGACATCCGGATTGTAATGAACGGAAAATCGGAATTCTATAATTTTACTCCTGAATATCTGGAGTGTAACAGAAAAGTAATGCAGCCGATAACTGTTCGAAATTATCCCTGTGAAGATTATCTCATACAACTAAATCCTGACCCCCATGAGGGGAATTCCACCCAGAAAGACTGCGTCGGGATTTATAATCGTGAAATAACACAATGCTATCCTCTTCTGAAGAAAGTCAATCTGTCATGGACGAATGGTCAACCCGCCATCTATTATTACTCTTTTCATCTCTCTCCTGTCACGGAGCCAGTAGAGACTTTACATCGTTCCTCTCGCTATATCCCTCAAAGTCCGGTTGAATCCCTCTATTGTGGTCTCCTCAATTTCTTTGGAGCTGTATGTTAGAATGATCTTCGAAACACAATTTCTTCTCGCACTAGTTACCACTTGGATTCTCGAAATTCCGGTCCTGATAATTCTCGTTAGGTATTATTTTCGCCAGACCACTCTCTCAATTACACGTATCACCGCTGCCGGTGTTCTCTGTACTGCACTTACGCTTCCTTATCTCTGGTTCGTTCTTCCTGTATACCTGGATGTATACTACATTCCTGTCGGTGAGTTATTCGTTGCTTTTACGGAGGCATTGATTCTCAACAAGGTTTTAAAGCTGGATCCAAAGGTGGCATTGCTCTGCTCATTTGTTATGAATTTTATTTCTTTTTTCTTTGGGTCAATTCTGCTCTGATGTGAAAAGACCAACGGATTCAACAATGGATGTCGTTTCCCTTTCACCCCCCGTATCAGATATCAATTTTTTGAACTCTCCAGACAAGGGTTCTCCGGATATTGTTCGGTATCAGTATTTGGTATACGGGGCGTTCTCTGCGTTCGTGAAGGTTGCGGGCGACGATATGGAAGCGATGGAGCGGATATGGGGGGTGAGGTAGAATCACTGTTTTAAAAAATAAATACTGGTTATATCCTACATTCCGGATCTCCATCTATCGCTGAAACAATAATAGCGGAACTAAAACGATCAGATTTATCTCCCTGAATTCCGTCCCCCCAAAACACATACGCAGGTTTCAGATAACCACTCTCATTTCTAATACCCTGCACATAAACAAAACCTATCTGGTGGATTACGATTTTTTCAGGCCAAAACGGAAATGCATTCCAATAAAGCCCATGTGTGTTTATGTAATTCTCAGAATCAAAAAATGCCATTTCAGGGGACTTTGCTATACTGGTTTTATTAATTTGATATTCAGGCCAGTTTTTATGAATTCCGATGATATTTCCATTAGAATCCAATTCCACTTCCAGTTTGGCAGCCGCCCCGTAAACCGGTAATCCATTGATTTTTCTTTTATAGTTTATAACGCTCGTTTGCCAGTCTATTTGAGGTTTCCCTGATGGAGAGATGCTTTGACCCCCATTATAATTTACAACGGGTTCATATGCATCCGCAGGCATTATACCGTGTTTATTCAGGAAGTTATTGGCGTCAGAAATTGCCTGGGTCGGGGGCTGCGGCTGACCAGATCTTCCGCTGAAGTTCTGGAAGCTGATCTCTCCTGTATCTTTACGAATATAGAAGTAGTATTTCCCAATGTCCGAAGAATTTACTGAAAAACCATTATCTGATTCGATGATGTCCGGTGACATACCCAGATCTTCAGCAAGTGTCTTCACCCACGCTTTCGTGAAATTGGGTTTTTGGAGGGAATACACCGGCAACTCGCCGGAAACCCGGGGAAACGTCGCATTTATCGTATAGCTGCCATTGGTCATTGTCAGCATCTGTCTGGTAAATGTAAATGAGGGTGGAGATGTCGTGATAACAGCGCCAGGTTGTGTTGAGGCAGGGGTTGTAATGGGAATGTCTGGATCCAACGATTGATCAACCCCTGTATTTATGCAACCGGTTGTAAGAATTATCCCTAAAAAAAAGGCAATGAGAAAAAATTTGTTGCAATTCTGCATACAAACCGATTATTTATTGGAACTAAATATATCTTTTTATTTGAATTTGCTGATGAGTAATTCTCTTTTCTGGATTCCTGTCGTTCCCTAAGTGAAGTTTGGTTGTTCAGCTTGCGTGAATTTACCCCACATTTTTTCACACTCCCTCGACAGCCCCGGCCGAGGGTGCGTTCTATGCGTTCGTGAAGGTTTCGGGCGACGATATGGAAGTTGCGTCCCGCTGGCTCGACAAGGGGCATGTTGCGGCAACCCCGGGGAGTGCGTTCGATGCGCCGGGGTGGGTCCGGCTGTTGTATGCCACGTCAATGGAGCGGCTGCGGGAAGCGATGGAGAGGATTAAGAAAGTTGGGTAGAATCACTGTTTTAGTGCTCCTTTTTCGGTAAATTTTTTTATGCCGGCCACTAAGGATTTTCAAATTTTTTTCACCCTGTGCAAAGATCGATCACAATTTTGAATATTCAGAACGTGTAATAATACATATCATGCCGGTCCTTGTCAAGCCCCGCAAGAAGTCGTGTTCCAAAGACGATTTTGATGAACAGGACCTGCGGGATATTGCCGAAGCTCAGGAAGACATTAAAAAAGGACGTGTCTCCACGACCAAAGAGCTCCGGGCAAAGCTTGGGATATAATTGACATACACTCTTTTTTGGACTCGCAAATCTGAAAGAGATCTTGCGAAATTATCCCGTGATCAGGCAGATCGCATTGTTACCAGGATTGAATCCATTGCTGATGATCCCCATCGCACGGCAGAACCCTGTGAAGGATATCCATGGTATCACCAGCGTGTCGGAAAATATCGCGCAGTTCTCACAATTGACGATACTGACCTGAAAATCTGGATTCTTAAAGTGGGTTTACGCAAGAATGTGTATGACCGGTGATCACCCCAGAGGGGATCGATGATTCCTTTGTTTTTTTCCGCTATTGCATGTGGACACAGGGACTATCCTGCCATGTCCAAAAATATGGTGTGATACATTCGGATCGATCGTTCATTCTCGATTGGGATCACATCTGGTTTTTTAGAAATCCGGGCTTGTCATACAATCAGAATCCCCTCTGTCGATCTGATACGTACATGCGGGAAACGTGTCGGAAAGTCCAGGAGAGATCGACATATCGCTCTTATACATCAGGAGATTTTGGGATCCCGGGCGAATGAAAATCTTCCACGGCTGATGGTGCGTTCTATGCTTTTGTCCGGGTTGCCGGTGATGATGTTGAGGTTGCCAGCTGCTGGCTCGACAAGGGGCACGTTGCGGCAACACCCGGCAGTGCGTTCGATGCGCCGGGGTGGGTCCAGCTGTCGTATGCCTCGTCAATGGAGCGGCTGCGGGAAGCGATTGCCGCAACAGAAACCTCCAGACGATGTTCGATCTCATTGGATATGGAGAACGGGCGGGTTCCGGTCTTCCGAAAATTTTTCAGAACTGGAGAGAACAGCTCTGGCGTCTCCCGGAACTTAGAGAAAAATTCAATCCCGAACAGACACTCCTCCTCATGCGGATGATGAGCCTTCTTCCAGATGCCGTCATGAATAGTCTTGAAAGCAGGTTCGGATCAGAATTTAACGAATTATCCCAAGAGCAGAAACTCGCACTTGCTACTGTCTCCATTGAAGGCAGTGTAACCCATGCACGAATTAAGGAGATGTCGGATATCCACCCGCACGACCTATCGAAGGAATTGAAAGATCTGGTCTCGCGCAGATTTCTCCAGTCAGCTGGAGCAACCCGGGCAATGGTATACACTTTCGCTGGTGTACCCGTGGTCGATACTGAAGGTACCGTCCAGTCCCGGCTTGATGCCATCCCAGATCAAGATAAGGAGAGCCCCTTACACAACGGGGATACACCCCTTCATAAAAAATTTGGACCCCGTTATGAGGCAATCAATCAAAAGGTATTTTCCCTGCTCAAAGGGAAAAAGCGGACATCTCCGGATCTCATGCGTCAGGCGATTCTTATTATCTGTGAGAATGATTTCGTATCGGTTGAAGAAATTGCCACGATGCTCAGCCGCTCGCGCGATTCGGTAAGTGTTCATTACGTTTCCAAGATGGTGAAAGAAGGGCTGCTTGAACTCCGATATCCTGAAAATATCAGTCATCCCCATCAGGCATATCGATCTCGAAAGTAACTCGTCCTTGAGCATTTATACAAAAGCCAGGCTCAGATTATTTTTATCGCTCTATCAACTGGCTGCGGATCAAATTTGTGATAGAAACGAGCGGTGACCTGACTTGTTGTATCACCCCCCCTCCCCTACCCCCTCCCACCCCGATAAAAACCGGCCCCGATACGAACCCCGTTGTACGGGTTTTGCCTCACCCCCCATTCTGGCAGAGGCAATGTTTCCCAAAAACGCGGTAATTGTTCCGGAACTGATCACCGTTTTCCGGCGGGAATCGGTGAGGTAACCGGTAGCAACGTTACAATCGCTACCGTCCGGGCGAACCTGGGATGGGCAAAGCCCTGGGGTCCGGGAGGGGTGGTTTCCGTGCCAATAGTCCCCTCTTAGAAATCTAAGAAAACGGGTGGACACTTGACCTGGTACCAGCGGATAAAAACACCGTCGTTCCGGAATCCGTAGCCCGGGACGGTGAGCGGCTTCGACGGTGCGCTTGACAGTGGGGGGCGACTCTCCTTCGGAGGAGCCGCGGGATCCCCCCATAAATCCGGACATAACCATACCATAGCCGTATAAACTTCCGGAAACAGCCACACTACGCTGAAGAAAACGACTACCCGGCATGGGCAAAGCCCGGTGGTCCGGGAGGGGGGTTCCGGACCACCGATCTCCCTCCTGACACGCGTCCTGCAGCCTGATCTGAGGCGACTTTACGCGCTCAATTGCGTCTATTAGCGTTTTTCAAAACCTCCGGCGGTAAAAAAACCCATCCGGGCGATTTTCGGGCAGGAATCCGGGCTCATTGTACTGTTTTTCCCTGATTAAGGTACTTTTCCGGCCCATGAAAAAGGGGGCCGGATAAAGTCGGTTATACGGGCTCCGATTGCCAATCCGGGCGAAATACGAGGGCCGGCTCTTTCCCGCGCCCGACCCTTTTTCACCGGTAATTCTCCGTCGGAGAAGCCGGTACCGGCGGCGGTTTTCAGGGGGTGCCTGGACCGTCACTGCGGGTATCGTCACAACCCCCGGCTTTGGTCTCTTTGGCATCACGGCTGATCTCAACAGCCCCGGCCTCCGCACCGGGAAAAATCAATCAAAATCCGGGGAGAAGAGTTCTGATACCAGGCTACAGATCTCCTGCATTTTCTCCGGTTGCACGATACCTATGGTGTCGCAGATGAGATCTTTCTCAAGGGCATAGATGCCGTCAGCCTGTACAAAGCTGGGATGATCCAGCGATCCGGTACTGAGATCGGCATTGGTCAGGCTGACCGCCATCATCTTCGGTTTCCGGGTCGTGTTCTTCATGACAATCACGTCCCGGGAGATCCGGTTATACCGGGAATTACTGACAACAAGAGCAGGTCGTACCTTGGACTGGATCTGGTTGGAATAGGAAAAATCCACAAGGACAACGGACCCTTGGGCCGGCTCAGTCATGCGCCAGCCTTCGCTTTGCGTGTTCCTTCCATGCATCGTCCGGGTTCTCGTAATCGATCTCGATCCTGGCTTTCCGGAAGATGATCTTGTCCTTATCCGAGGAGATAGTCAGGTAATCCCCGTCTTCTATTCCAAGATCCGACCGGATCTTCTTCGGGAGGGTGACGAGTCCCTTTGATGATACCTTGACCAGTGTCGTGTCAGGCATGGGTGTTCACAACTTAGAATATAAGATTCTTCGATTATTAGTTTTGCGGGCATCCCCCGGGTTCCCACCACTCTACACTTCCCCCGTCGGCCACCCCCCTCCCATACCCCCTCCAACGGCGTGGAGAAATCCGGCCCCGATACGAACCCCGTTGTACGAGTTTTGCCTCACCCCCCATTTTTGCAGAGGCAATGTTTCCCAAAAACGCGGTAATTGTTCCGGAACTGATCACCGTTTTACGACGGGAATCGGTGAGGTAATATGTAGCAATGTTCTAATCGCATCCGGCCGAAGCCCCCCGGCATCGCCAAAGCCATCCAGCCCAAGAGGGGGGTTCCAGACCCCCGCCTCCGGCTATAACCTCCCGCTGTACCACGATTGTGGAGGACTTCATCCACGCAATTAGGTTCTATTAGCGTTTTTCAAAACCTCCGGCGTTCGGAAAACCCATCCGGGCATTTTAAGGGCAGGAATCCGGGCTCATTGTACCGTTTTTCCCTGATTAAGGTACTTTTTCGGACCATGGAAAAAAGGGGTCCGGAAAAACTCTGTAATATGGGCCCCGATTGCCAATCCGGGCGAAATACGAGGGCTGGCTCTTTCCCGTGCCCGACCCTTTTTCACCGGTAATTCTCCGTCGGAGGAGCCGGTACCGGCGGCGGTTTTTGGGGGGGCGCTGTGAGCATCACTGCGGGCATCGCGTTGGGGAGGCGCCACGAGCGTGCGGGGCTTTCGCCCGGGGTGCGTCATCACCTGTGAACCCGGACTCGGCAAAACCATGTTCAATCAAGGTTCGATCGTTCCGGATCGGTTTTTCAATCGCGATCGTGATCGCGTTTGAAATTTCAAAATCAAATCCTGCCGGAAAATGTTCAATCAAAGACCGATTGATCCGGTCCAAAATTTCAATCAGGGTAGTGATCGCGATCAATTTTTTCCGGGCAGGATCTGGTTGAAACCGGGATTCACGAATCCGGTACCGGCCCCGTATCGTGCCCCGTTGTACGAGTTTTACCTCAAGCCCCGTTTTCGAAGAGGCAATGATTCGGAAAAACGCGGGAATTCTATCGTAATTATCCGATGTTTTCCGGCGCGGGAATCACTGAGGTACCATGGAGCAATAGTACAGGGGTGTCCGGCCGGGCGACTCCGGCATCGGAAAAACCACCCGGCCTAGTCCTCCTGCACGAACCGCCCCGCCCCGCCCGGCACAACGATCTCGAACCGGGCCCCCTTCCCCGGCTCCCCGGTCTCCCGGATGGTGATCCCGGTGATGGAGAGGATCTCGCGGGAGAGGAAGAGGCCAAGGCCGGTGTTCCGGCCAAAACCCCGGTCGAAGATCTTCTGCTTCTCCTCCGCGGCAATGCCATTGCCATCGTCCTCGCAGAAGATGATCGCGCCGTCCCCCGACTCCTGCACCCAAAAACGGATCATGGTTATCTTCCCCGCGTGGCGCACCGCATTGTCCACGAGGTTGAAGAACACCCTGCCGATCAGCGGGTCTGCAAAGATCACGGCCCCCTGCGGGATCTCGTTGATGATCCGGGTATTCGGGACTGCGGCCTCATCTGCCGCTGCGTTGACAAGCAGCCGGGCCTCCTGCCAGCCGGGCGCATTCACGCCAAGGGCATCGTACTCGCGGGTGAACCGTATCATGGCGGCGATACGCCCGGCCGCGGTGGTGATGCGGACAAAATACGGTTCAAGAGCGGGGTCACTCACCCTGCTGTGCAGCAGATCCAGAAAACCGTCAAGAGCAAAGAGATGGTTATTGATGTCATGCCGGGCGATACTGGTGAGCAGGGTCAGTTTCCGGTTGGCCTCCTGCAGGGCCCTGCCTGCCTCCTGT
Source organism: Methanoregula sp. (assembly GCA_013331015.1). Lineage (GTDB taxonomy): Archaea > Halobacteriota > Methanomicrobia > Methanomicrobiales > Methanospirillaceae > Methanoregula > Methanoregula sp11803u. The sequence continues at coordinate 4,160 of DUHF01000201.1, read as the reverse complement.
AATTCTGTGACGTCGTGAAGCACCCCCTCAACACCGGCCCTCTCCCCCGCACTGTCGGAATAGAAATGGCTGCTTGCCGTTATCGCCCGGAGTGTCCCGTCCGCTCTCTGGAACTGCAGCGGGAAACCCCGGACCGATCCGGTCTTTTCAAGTTCTGCAAGGAACAGATCGCGGTCAGCGGGACTCGGATAGAACTGCCGGATATTCACCCCGATGAGTTCTTCAGATCCGGAGAACCCGGTGAATTCTGCTGCGGACGGGCTCACCATGACAATCCTGCCTTCCGGGTCCGTGCGGTAGAACATGTCCTCCATGTTCTCGACGATCGCCCGGTACTTTTCCTCGCTCTCGCGTAATGCCTCTTCAGCCCGTTTCCGGTCGGTGATGTCCCAGTTTGTGCCGATCATGCGGACGGGGTTGCCGGCAGAATCCCGCTGGACGAGAGCAAGAGCGCGGACATCGTGGACCGATCCATCGGGCCATACCACCCGGAATTCGATGTCGAACTCCTTCTCGCCGCGCAGCGCCATCTGCACATCATGGTCGCACCGCCCGGTATCCCCGGGATGGACACCGGCGCGCCAGGACTCATAGGCACCGCCGAAGGTGTTCCGGCTGATGCCGTAGATGGTGTACATCTGGTCGTCCCATACCAGCAGGTTTTTGCAGATGTCATAATCCCAGACGCCCACGCCACCGGCGCGGGTAGCGAGCGCAAGGCGAGCGGATGCTTCATGGAGCGCCTCTTCGGACAACTTGCGCCCGGTAATGTCGATATTCGTTCCTGTCCAGCGGACCGGTCTTCCCGCCTCGTCTTTCTGGATATCTCCCCGGGTCAGTATCCAGTGCCAGCTGCCATCCTTATGGCGCAGACGGTGCTCGACCTCGTAAACGGGAGTTCTTCCCTCGAGATAGTCATTGATGGTCTTCTCAATCCTTGCCGCGTCGTCCGGGTGCCAGAGGTCCTTCCAGCCCGAGAAGTTGTCTGCTATCTCATGATCCTCGTAACCCAGCATGGACTTCCACTGCAGGGAAAAGAACACCCGGTCGTTGACGATGTCCCAGTCCCACAGTCCCGCCCCGGTTCCGGCAATCGCCCGGCTGAAGCGATCTTCGCTCTCCCGCAGGGTATCCTCAGCCCGTTTCCGGTCGGTGATGTCCCCGATAGTTCCGACAACGATCTCTCTTCCTTCGTAATCAACGAGATAGATGCTTTTATCCTCGAACCACCGGTACGTGCCGTCCTTCCTCCTGACCCGGAACTGGTCGAAGAAGCCCGCCTCTTTTAAACCGGAATGCCCTCGGAGAAAATCGATGAGGGCCGGGGCATCGTCCGGGTGGATAAAATCCGTAAATGGCCTGCCCTCCATCTCCTCCGGCCGGTACCTCAGCTGCTCTACCGCCTGGGGGCTGACATAGAGGATCGTTCCGTCAATGGAGAGGGAATAGATGATATCCTGGTTGACCTCGACGAGCATACGATATTTCTCCTCGCTCTCGCGGAGTGCGTCTTCGGCCCGTTTCCGGTCGGTGATGTCCTCAACCATTTCCATAAAACCGGTGATACGCCCCTCAGGATCCGAAAGCGGGATCGCAGAGACGCGGGCGTTGAACCGGGTTCCGTCATCCCGGACACCTTCGGTCTCCATATCGCAACAGATTCCTGTGGCCATTGCCCGGGTTCCGGGACAGTGCGGGCATACTGTATCGCGCTTCTCAAATTCCCGGTAACAGTACCGCCCGGTCCATAATCCCGGATCCGTATGGAACATCCGCCCCTGGGCAGCATTTGACATGATGATCCGGCGATCCGCATCCATCAGGGTAATGCCGAAGGGAATGTTCTCGACGAGCAGCCGGTATCTCTCCTCGCTCTCGCGCCGCGCCTCTTCGGCCCGTTTCCGATCCGTGATGTCGCGCTCGATCGCAAGGATATAGTCCCTGCCTGCAATGTTTCTCCGCCGCAGGCTCACCTCGCTCCAGAACAGGTGGCCGTCCTTGTGCCTGCAGTGCCATTCGAAGACCTGCGGTTCGCCGGCAGCAGCCCGCTTCAGGTGCTCTGCCGCCGTCTCCTCAGTGAAGGGAGGTACATTCGAACTGATGTCTGCCAGGCTCAGGCCAAGCGCCTCTTCGGGGGTGTACCCGAACGTCTCCTCAATGGTTTCATTGACAAAGACGAACCCGAACGTCCCGATATCGTGAATCCAGATGGTATCGTTGACAGTGTTGAAGATCTCGCGGTACCGCTGCTCGCTCTTCTGCAGGGTGTTCTTTGCATCGATGCGTTCGGTCACATCCTCAAGCGTCTCGACCGCGCCAATGATGGTTCCCGCCCGGTCACGGATTGGCGCTGCCGTGAAGGCCAGCCAGACTCCCGCTGCGCCCATGGCCGGGAAGAAATCCACGGCCTCGTACGCGCCCTCGACATACCGGGATTTCCGGTATTTTCCGGTATACCACCGCTCAACGGCATCCGGATCGCCGTCAACCAGAACGTCGGCAAGAACCGGCCGTTTCTCCGGATAAAACGCCTGCCACTGCTGGTCGGTACCAATAATATCAGCGGATTCGATCCCGCTGTATGCCTCGAGGGCTTTGTTCCAGGAGATGACCCGGTGGTCCCGGTCAATCACGAACTGGAGGGACGGGGAGCCACGGAGTATGGACTGGAGCCGTGCCTCGCTCTCCCGGATCGCCTCCTCCGCCCGGTGGATCCCGGTGATGTCAAGGGAGATGCCGCCCAGAAGCGTACGGCCTGCCGAATCCGGGACCGCGAACTTGGTGGTGCTGAAGACCCGCTCCACCCCCTTGCTGTCCGTCACGGTCTCCCGTTTCGAGACGCCCCCTTGTGCCAGCGCAGCCCGGTCATCCTCTGCCATCTGTCCTGCAACATCTCTTGGGAGCAGGTCGAACGTGGATTTGCCGGCCGGGTCCTGCCAGCCGAAGAGATCGTTGAGGTACGTGTTGGAAAACACAAGGGTCCCGTCTGCATCCTTGATGAATGCCGCTGCAGGCAGGTGCTCCATGAAGAGGGCAAAGCGCCGCTCGCTCTCCTGAAGATCGGTCTCAGCCCGCTGGCGCTCGGTGATGTTGACAATGATGCCGCGCAGCCCGGCCTTCCTGCTGCCGATAATAATCGGCGAGCCGTAGATGGAGATGGGGAACGTGCTGCCATCCTTGCGCAGGGCCAGGTACACCGTTCCCCGGGATGCCGGTTCCCGCCCCTCCAGGATCCCAAAAAACGTCTCCGTTGCCCGCTTCCGGTCCTGCGGAGCGATCATCTGGATGATGTTGAGCCCCTGTTCAAATTCTGCAGGTGTGTAGCCAAACAGCTCGAATGCGATCCTGTTTGCGTAAGTAAGGGTTCCTTTCGCATCCGTTTCAAAAACCACCTGCGGCAGAAGCTCGGAGAGTTCCCGGAATCGGCTCTCGCTCTCGGCAAGGGCCTGTTCTGCCCGCCTCCTGCTGACAGCAAGCCGGATCTTGTGGGCGAGCTCGGTGAACTGCGCTGTCGGATCGCCGCCTTTCTGCAGGTAGAAGTCCGCCCCGTTGTTGAGGGCATCGACGACCACTTCCTCCCGACCCCGGCCGGTGAAGAGGATGAACGGGATCGTGGATGCCGATGCCCGCACGGCTTTTAAGAGTTCAATGCCGTTCATCCCCGGCATCTGGAAATCGGAAACGATGGCGTCGAACTCCGCCGCAGGCAGGAGGGCAAGTGCGGCAGTGCCGGACGCGGTCGTATCAATGGCGATATCTCCGTCTTTCTCAAGAAAGATCTTTCCCAGTTCGAGCAGATCCGGTTCGTCATCGACATACAGGACGCGGTACATGGGCACCGGATCATGGAAGCCGGATTATTTAGCGTTTGTTACAGGTACCTCATGCACCCCGCCCGGGACTTTTCGTTGATGGAGATCAGGTGCCGGTTCGGGCATCACTGCTTCTTCCACCGCACATGCGCAAACGTCGAGTCCCCCGAGATCACCGACTCCCCGTCCCGCGTCCGGATGAGCGGGCTCACGTACTCGTCAACCACCCGCACCTGCTCAGGCGTTGTTGCCCCGAACCGCTTGTGGAAGAACGCGAGCATCTCGTCCCGGCTCCCGAACCGGTACTCCTTTCCCATCGGCATCATCGTCACGTCCGCGTAGATCCCC
>DUHF01000301.1 GCA_013331015.1 Methanoregula sp. | reverse complement strand
AAACTCTCCTTGACCTGCACCTGCCCGATAAACTCAGCAAGCCGTTCTGGCCGGATAGTGAGATCGTCCCCCTCTTCTGCAAGAGGTGCCGGGGATATGATACGCTCATCCATCGGGTTACCGCTCCTTCAGCCGGGCAAGGGCTGCCCTGATGAGCACCTGCACGGTGGGGGAACTGCCCGATGCCCGGGCAGCGGCCGTCACCGCATCGCGCGATTCGTTCTCGGCAAAACCGAGGGATACAAGAGCGCTTACCGCATCGTGGACCGGCATACTGCCTGCTCCACTCTCACCCTTGGGCAACGACTCGCTGATCTTCTTCATCTTGTCCCTTAACTCAAGGATCAGCCGTTTGGCACCTTTTGCCCCAATACCGGAGATCCGTGTCAGGGCTTTCTCGTCCTCATTGAGGATAGCCATGGCAAACTCCTCGATGCCGATCTGTGAGAGGAGGTTCATGGCGATCTGGGGGCCGATGCCAGTCACGCTTATGAGGATACGGAACATCTCCAGTTCGCTCTGTTGCAGGAACCCGAACAGTGCGATGGCATCCTCGCGGACTGCCATATGGGTGAAAAGTTTTACCGTCCCGCGGGTGCCGGCCAGTTGCTGGAGGGCGGGCTGGGTTACCTGCAAACGGTAGCCAACACCATGGACATCGATAACCACCCACCGGTCGCCTGTCAGGACCGGTTCGCCGGTAATGAGCGCGATCATGATACTACCTCAGGACATGGATATGACATAAGGCAATCGATAACGCATCGGCCGCGTCATCAGGTTTTGGGACAGCCTCGAGCCGGAGCAAACGCCGGATCATCTCCTGCATCTGGCGCTTGTCGGCCCGTCCCGACCCGGTGATGGCCTGCTTGACCTGGTTCGGAGTGTACTCCGTAACGGGAATCTTCTGCTGTTCGGCCAGGAGGAGGATAACCCCCCGGGCTTCGCTCACACCCATGGCCGAGGAGATGTTTTTGGAAAAAAACAGCTTTTCGACGGCGATATGGGCCGGCTCGTATTTTGTGACGAGAGCAGTAAGTTCAGTATAGATGTGCAGCAGCCGCTCCGCTGCGGGCTGATCCTTAACGGACTCCACACAACCATAACAGACCGGTTCCGGGTTCCGGTTTTTAACCTCGATAACCCCGTACCCCACGCGGGCAAGACCGGGGTCGATGCCGATTACAATCATGCTTGAGAGGTGCTCCTGATCAGGTATTGGTCACTCCCCTTTATACGCGAGGTGGTGCGCGGGGTGAAGGTGAACGGGCTGCAAATGCCGGGTACGGGGAGATGCCCTGTCACCACTCAACACGGAACCCGGGATAATCTGCGGTTGCAGGGCTGCGTTTCACATCTATCGCATCGACCCTGATGAAGAGATCATTGCGGGCATATGCCATTCGGAGGAAATTGTCCAGCGAGGCTGGCGAACTCTCGGCAACAATCTCAACGGTCCCGTCCGGCAGGTTCTTCACGTACCCGTGCACCCCGGTTGAACGGGCACATTCCCCCACAAACGCCCGATAGCCGACGCCCTGAACCTGCCCTTTTACTACGGCGGTGATCCGTTCCATAGGTACATACAGGATCCGAAGGGGACATAATATTTGGGAAATGATCTTCTGTAAGTCACGGGAGTGAAAAACGCATTCTCCCCACCTACCCTCATTACAAGGCTCTTTAGCCATCCCAAAACCGCATACTCTCACGAACCGGGAGCGAAACCTGCATCATTTGCAAGCGGTAACGGTATTGGTAGAACCATGTCTGCATTCCGGTATGGCACCACCGAGATTGAACACCTGAAAAAACGGGACTGGAGACTCGGGGCGGCAATCGATGAGATCGGGATGATAAAGCGCGCCATCAACCCTGACCTCTTCAACGCTCTTGTCGCGAGCGTGGCCGGGCAGCAGATCTCGGCAAAGGCTGCGGAGACCGTCTGGAGCCGGATGGAGGAGCGGTTCGGCATCATCACACCGGATACAATCTCTGCTGCAACCGCCGAAGAGATCCGGCATTGTGGTATATCGTTGAAAAAGGCAGGATATATCAAAGGCATCGGGAACGCAGTCGTTGACGGGAATCTTGACCTTAACGGGCTCCACGAACTCTCCGACGACGACGTCATTACCCGGCTCACGGATTTACGCGGCGTTGGTATATGGACTGCCGAAATGCTCCTGATCTTCGCAATGGAGCGGCCGGACGTGCTGAGTTGGGGGGATCTCGCGATCCGCAGGGGCATGATGCGGCTCTATGGGAAGGAGTCGATCGACCGGGCGGTGTTCGAACGGTACCGGAAACGGTATTCGCCGTACGGAACGGTGGCATCGCTGTATTTGTGGGAGATCGCGCACCGGTAACAGGTAATCACGGCCAGGAGACACTAATCCCGTACGCAGGATGAGAGGCGAAATAAAAAAAAGAAAAAAATTACTCACCTGAAAAATTATACACGCGGGTCAGGTACCGTGCCTGGAAGACACTGACAAGCGGGATGATAATAAGGGCCAGGAGCGCAAGAAATGCCAGGATACCCACAACCACCACGATATTGCTGTTGAAGAGGACGAGTGCAAAGAACAGGATGAACAGGAACAAAAACAGCACCATGGTGAGGGGGACGCCGATAAGAAGAGCTATGAAGACAACTGCCACGACATAGTTGAGCCAGCCGATCCTGCCGATAGTCTCTAGGATGGCGCCGAAGTTAAACGCTTCAAAAAAGAGGCCGGTACGGGCAAAACGGATGTAAGCAACCGGCAGGATGGCCGCAATGACAAACTCCATGAGATAATACAGGAGAGTAAAAAGTGATTCAAAAAAACCGCCAGCGATCCCGGGATCGCCGATATTTCCGCCCGGGGAGGCAAGGATCATCAGCCCGAGGACAAGGATGAGGATAAGCAGGAGAGGGAGAATGTAGATGATCGTTATTACAAGCACCTTCAGCCCGTCAATGAAGAGTGTGCCCCAGCCATCAACCTCAGGCGCAGGAGTTATGCCACGGTACACCCGCAGAAGGTAGCCGTTGAACGGGATGCCCAGGAAGAGGACTGCCACGATGAGCTGCATCCAGCGGGTTGAGTTCGCAATGATACCGCACTTTATGTAGTCCCAGGAATCAACGAGTATCTCGGTAAAGTCCATGAAAGGCACCGTAATTTTTTTTATCAACGGCAAATGGGGATCTCTTCCCCGCCGTTTGATGATAACAGGGTGGGAGAGGTCAGTTCATAAGGGTATCTTAAGGGATTTTGTCCAATTGGACCCGTTACCATCCGGTTCATCGGCCCTTTCGCAATCAGGATCCCACCCTTTTTTTACCTTCACCACAAGAATACATCTCAATGAGCGGCGGCATTGCAGATCCGGGTACACCATCCCAGGCAGATCTCTATGAATTAAAAGATCCCGGCTACGAGATATTCATCCTGCTCGTCTCCCTCCTTTCCGTGGCAAACCTTGTCGTCTCATGGATCCCGGGTCTCGACCCCGATGCGGTCAACGTCCTTGTCGTTATCAACTTCTTCTTAACCATCATCTTTCTTGGCGACTTCATCTACCGTCTCTCAACGGCCTCATCAAAACGCTACTACTTCATCAGCAACTGGGGATGGGCCGATCTCCTCGCCAGCATCCCGGCGCTGCGTATCCTGCGACTCTTCCGGATCTTCAAGGCATACCGGCTCCTCAACAAGTATGGCGCCCGGAACATCCTTGGCCAGCTCAAAAAACACCGGGCAGAGAGTGTGCTCTTCATCGTAGTCTTCTGCGTGATGGTCGTCATCGAGAGCGGGGCGTTTCTGGTCCTTATGGCAGAACGGGGTGCGCCGGATGCCAACATCCACTCAGCCTCCGATGCCATGTGGTGGGTGTATGTCACCATCGCCACGGTGGGATATGGGGACCACTATCCCGTAACCAACGGTGGCAGGCTTGTCGGGATCATGATCATGACCATGGGCGTTGCCCTGTTTGGTACCCTTGCCGGTTTCATTGCAAACAAGCTCCTTGCACCGGAAGAGGGGACCGGACCCGGCGGAAAAGAGGGAACAATGGGTGCTGGCCTTGCTGCAATCCAGGACGCTCTGGAGGAACAGAACCGGCAGAATGTCCAGCTGCAGGAGCGGCTCGACCGGATCGAGCAGCAGCTGAAAGACCAGTCCTCCTGACCCAGCCGGATCCTCCTCCGGAAACGCAACCTCCATTGATTACAAAACAACTAAAATTTCGTTAACTCAAATCCAGATGAGAGGAAAATCGCAGATTTTCGCCCGTTTTTTAATTGGGGCTTAATATACTCTTCTATCGCCGGAACAAATTCGAAACCTTTTAATGACCACGTGGCTAAAATTACACTAACCACAAAGAGTTTTAAGCTCGATGTGCGTGGCATTGCATTTTGAATACTCTCGTGCATTCGCACGCAGGGAGGAGGCTAAATGGAACATATTGTATTTGGCATTGGAATTACTGCATTGGCAGGAGCTCTTGCCACCGTTGCCGGTTCCGCGGAAGATACTGAATCCAACATCGGATCTCAGGGAGACCCGAACTCACAGGTTCAGCTCGCTCCGCAGATGGGATTCCTGCACCGCATCTTCAACAAGGCGGTTGCCGGTGAACCCCCGGCATACGGTCTCTGGTGTTGTCTGGGCGCAGGCCTGGCATGGGCTTTCATGGCTATGCAGATCAACCCGGTTCTTGCAATTGTCCTCGGCTGTGTTTTCGCAACATTTGTCCAGGGCGTCTATGCAACTACCGCATATGTAGGCAGGACAGCAAGTCTTGCCAAGTTCGGGCAGCCGGTCTACGTGGACATTCTTAAGTCCATGACAACGGTTACCATGGCACATGCCTTTATCGCAATTTTCTGTACCGTAACACTCTGTCACCTGATCAACACAGCTCTGGGACACCCGTTCCCGCTGCCGCTGCTCGGGCTGATTTGGGGTATTGCACTCGGTGCAGCAGGATCTGCGACAGGCAACCCGTACTACGGAAAGGAACGCCAGTACCAGAACCAGAAGTTCGGCGCAGGTGTACCAATCTCAGCATCCGGTAACATTGTCCGCTATGCCGAAGCAGGCGAGCGCAACTCAATTGACAATGGCTGGTTCACCGCCAAGATCGGCGGTTCCGCATCCGGTATCTGTTTTGGTCTGATTGTTTTCCTCGAACTCTGGCGTACTGTCGTCTTCGAAGCAATCAACCCGTGGTATGCAATCATCGTTGGTGTCCTCATGATCCTCATCTTCACGGTCATCGACCGGTATATTGAGGTCTGGGCACGGAAGACCTACGGACCCTACACAGCACCCAAGGAGGCAGAAGCATGAGTGCAGTTGCAGCAAAGCCCGCAGCGGGCAGCGCAATGAACCCGGGAGCAATGGCTGTCGGTATCATCCTGACGCTCATCCTCGTGGGAATCTGTTATGTTATGTCCCCGGGTGCCGGTCTTATGGCACTCATCGGAGTTGTCATCGGCGGTATCCTCATCGGTTTCGGTACCCACTTCGTCCCGGTCGGCGGTGCACCCGCTGCAATGGGACAGGCTCCCGGTATTGCTACCGGTGTTGCGATGCTCGCAACCGGTGCCGGTGTTGCCGGTCTCTTCGGAGGCGCATGGGCAGCAGAGACGCTCCCCGCAACCATGGACCCAATGATGCAGTTACTCATCGTTGTCTGTGCAGGCGGAGTCGGTGGCGGCCTGATGATGGCAATCACCTGTATGATGGTGAACTTCCTGTACGTCTTCGGCATGGGTATTCCCCCGGCATCCGGTAAGGTCGCAAACGACCCGATCACCGGTGACTCACAGGCGGAATACAAATCCCAGGGAACAGAAGGTCACGGCCTGCCATTCGTCTCATTCGTTGGCGGTGTGATCGGAGGTACCCTTGGCGGTGCCGGCGGTACCCTCATCTACTTCGAGCTGCTCAACCTCTATGAGGGTGCACTTCCGGGTATCATGAATGTCACCGCTGCGCAGGTTTTGCCCATCGCAGTCTCCCTTGCAGGTATGTTCGCCGTGGGTCTCTTCCTCGTGAATGCAGTGCTCACTGCCTACAACATCACGGGAACCATCGAAGGACCCCACGACCCGAAATTCAAACGCTGGCCACGATCAATCGTTGCATCCGCAGTTGCCTCGGCACTCTGCGGTCTCTGTGCGGTTCTCATCGTGGTACCCCTGCCGTTTTGAGGTGTAGAAGATGTCAGTTAAAGTAGAAGTAATCGAAGGTGGCGTCCCGCACAATACGATCCTGATCGCGGGCGTTGTCAGCACACTCGTGTGTATCTATCTCACCTACCTCAACGTTGTCACCCAGACCGAGATGTTCTCGTTCTTTGGAGGGCTTGCAGTTGTTGCGGCACTCGTCTGGGGTAGCCACACCATCAAGGTGCTCTGCAGTTACGGTATCGGCACTGGTGTTCCGTCAGCAGGTATGATTGCATTCGGCTCAGGTGTTATCGCTATGTTGCTTGCGACCAGGGCCACCAACCTCCTGCTCGCACCCATCGTTGCACTTATCCTTGCAGCCATTATCGGATTGATTCTCGGATGGGTCTCCAACAACGTCCTGAACATGAAGATTCCGGCAATGGTCCAGGCACTCACCGAGATGGCAGTTGTTGGTGCGCTCACCCTCATGGGATTTGCAGCACTCATCACCGGCACATTCGGCTTTGAGGGCCTTACCACCGGAACAGTCACCATGTTCGGCATGACGCTCTTAACCCACCAGAACTCATTCCTTGGAGGGTGTCTTATCGCTGTGGCGTTCCTGCTCGGTGCAATCGCTATCCAGCACCCGTTCAACGCGTGCCTTGGCCCCGGCTGGACCCAGGA
>DUHF01000247.1 GCA_013331015.1 Methanoregula sp. | reverse complement strand
CCGGGGTCACAGTCACTGAGGCAGTCTCATGCCCGGGTGGCGAGATCGCCTGCGGCAGCTCCTGCGTCAATGTCTTTTCGGACAAGAAGAACTGCGGGGTCTGCGGCCGTGCATGCGGGGAGCAGGAGATCTGCATGCAGGGGCGGTGCGGACCGGCCTGCAGCGGGGATAAGACCTTGTGCGACGAGACCTGCATCGACCTCAACACGGACATGGAGAACTGCGGGGCGTGCGGCACTATCTGCCGAGCCTCCCCGCCCAACTCGCTTGGGGCGCTCTGTTCCCGGGGTGCGTGTATCGTCTCCGGGTGCACGACCAATTATGGCGACTGCAATGGAAAAGGCGATGACGGGTGCGAGGTGGATCTCCGGTTCGATGACAACAACTGCGGGTCCTGCGGGACCAAGTGCCCGTCCGGGACGAAATGCTCGCTTGGGCAGTGCACCTGACCGGCTTTTTTTTACCATCGGGGTGTGACGGGGAAAGGGATTGGTCACACAACTTTCCGGGAGGATAACGGGAAGGGTTAACGCAGGGTTTCAGATGAGACCGGAGCCTGCCTTACAGCAGCCATGAACCGGTCCCGGATCCCGTGCGGGGTGAGCGGGATGTTCTTTACCTCCGCGTTGCCGGGCCGCAGGATTACGTGAACGAAGTTCGGGCCTTTTTTAAGTCCCGCAATAATCAGCTCAAGTTCTTCGGGCGTCCCGGCTTTTGTCGTGAACCGGAACCCTGATGCAATCGCGAGGAGTTCAAGGTCCGTTCCCGCATATGCCGGTGTCAACTGGTTCCCCGTGCTGCCAAACGCCCCGTTGTCAAGGCAGAAGATCGTCAGGTTCTCTGGCTGTTCTGTACCGATGACCGGAAGAATTCCGGTCCCAAGGATGCTCCCGTCACCATCGATAACCCAGACATCGCGCTGAGTTATTGCAGCAAGACCAAGGCCGATGGGGGATGCCTGCGTGTAACTCCCGAGCATGTAGAAGTTTAAGGGCCGGTCACAGGCAGCATAGAGTTCCTTTCCCGGGATACCGATATTGGTGACCACCGCCTGCTTCTCCAGATGGCGGGCGATGATGCGGATGGCATCGTTGCGGGACATTTCCGGTTCACGGATCTTTCGCTGGTAACAGAGATCGATCTCTCTTTTCCGCGATGGAAATTTTATTGTATTCCCGCAGGAAGACGGGCCATCCCATGCGCCAGGCAGGACGAGGGCAACATGAGGCCTCGAATGATCGAATGCATCCACAATTACGTTCTCGATTTGTTCAAACTCGCTGCTGTCCCGGATTATGGTATACGGGATCCCGGTGGCATCGAGGATCCCGGGGATTAGGGAATTGAACGGCACCTGTGCCGGGATCGCCTCGTTCTCCACACCGCGCCAGCTGGCAAGGATCGGAAGCGGGAGATCATAGGTTTTTGTCAAGGACATGAGCGCGTTGAGCATATTACCAAGGCCGGAACTCTGGATGACCATGAGCGGGCGCCCACCGGCAAGGAACGCACCGGCACAGACCCCGACACCATCCTCCTCCCTTGTCAGGCCGATGTGAGGGAAGTGCTCCGGCAGGAGGAAGTGCAGGTCCTTTGTCTTGTCGCAGGGAATGGATGCAACAAGGCTGATCGCCTCTTTTTTCAGGATATTTATGACACGATCTTCATACATGGGTCTTCACCAACTCAAGTAATTCCTTTTGGATACTCTCAATGGATGCACCGGCCTCAACAGTAAACGAGGGCCTTACCGCTATGAGCGCGAAATCCTCGCGTACCCGCTGGTATCCCCCGCCGGTAATATTCAGGAGCACGGTCTTCTTCTTCTCAATCATACCTGACTCGCAGGCCCTGATTAACGATGCCACGCAGACCGAGGCGGCAGGGTCAAGGTCCGGACCTTCAAACTCCATAAAGAGTTTCTCCGCCACCTTCGCCTCCTCATTCGTGACCGCATACATCTGGCCGTTTGTTGCAGACAGGGAGTCGAACACCCCGCCGGCTATCGCATACGGGGGCTCGCGGTTGGTCAGGACATCGGAATAGACTTTGGATATTGCAGCCTTCGCATCCGGCATATCGGTTTCCGGCACGAAATGTCTCCTCTGTTCATTCCATGCAGAGACCATCGGCACGAACGGGAGGTTCTGGCTGAGGTGAAGCGAGGGAAGTGCAAAACCAAACCGCCCGTCACCGATGAGACGGAGCGCTGCCTCATATGCCGCTATGCCCCCGGTGCCGCTCCCGATTGCCTGGAAGTAATAGTCCGGCATATGCCCGATGGTTACGGCAGCATCCAGCATCACCGTTCCCATCCCGTCACGGCGTGCCACGTTCTTTGCCCCGCCTTCCTCAAGGAACCGGGGGATCGAACACACCTCTTTGCTGAAGCGTATCGCGTCAGTGTAGTCCCCCTTCACGGCGATGACAACGGCATTATTCACCGGAGCCGTGGTCCAGAGCCGGGATACCGCCGTCTCCGGCACGACAACCACGACCGGAATGCCGGTCAGGGCCGATACCTGCAAAAAAGCCCGGGCCGTATTTCCCGCAGAGGCGATGACCAGGGTTGCCGGCCGCTGCTCCTGCATCCGGACAACCGTCGGGAGCGCCTCGAGTTCCTTGAACGAACAGGTCATGATCGTCCCGCCCCGTTCCGGCCAGTAGCCATTGAACCCGATAACCAGGCTGGAGAGACCCAGTTCACGGGAGAGCGCTTCGCTATGGAACGTCACCGGGCCGGCATCGACCGGAAGGGAACCGTGGACGGGAAGCCAGTCGGAGAACCGGAAGATGCCGGGCAGGTCCCGTACCGTCAGCTGCTTTGTTGCATATTCGGCACGGAGGAGAGACGGGTGTCCGTCCGGGCAGGAGAGGGTGTAATGCTCAGGCACGGTCTCGCCACCCTGGACGCAGCGGAGGGTGTACTTCGGGATCACCGGAGTTCCTCCGTCTTTGCCGTGAGGGTGAAGCGGCGTTTTTGGATCCGGTCCTTCAGGTCTTCGCAAAGGCGCAGGGCACGGGCCCGGTCCGACTGCCGGAGGATGACGGGTACCTTCCGGTTGTCAAACCCCAGGGTTCCGAGATTACCGGAGAATGCCCCCCCGCAACATTCGAAGACGCAGGTACCGCAGTTTGTGCAGCGTGCGAGATCGATCCCCTGTTTGGGATCAATCGCCCCGGTGGGGCAGACCGCCGCAGCGGCACAGGAATCGCACCGCACGCAGGAATCAGGGGAGAAGGTGATGACCGTATCCGTCCCGTCCCAGACATCGGCATAGGTGGTTGCGGCGAACGGGACCCGGTCCCTCACATCCGCCACGGGAAGGGGAATCTGATCGTTGGTAATTTGGAGGTGATTTAACATATTCCCGTCAAGTACCGGAACAGGAATTGCAACCGAGGTTGTGCACTCGGGCCCAAGGGAGGTGACAAAACCGCCCATCATCTCCGGCACCATCGATTTCATGTCCGCAAATGCCGCGATATTGGGTTTATCAGGACTGCTCCGGGTGCCGGTTCCCATAATATATCCCGGGCCGCCGTTCAGGAGGATCCTCGTGCCGATCCCGATGACCTTCAGGCCCGGGTCGTTCTCTAAGGGGTTGATGTCCCCGCAGCCACTCACGGTTGACCCGGTGAAGGGGCCGGTGAGATCGGCAACAGAAAAGATGGTCTGTACGGGGTCCGACCCGGTGTTGACAACGGCAAGATAATTTTTAAACGCGCTCCGGGTCGTCACCATGCGGGCAAGACCCATATCGGCAAGCGTGACGAAACGGCTGAACCGTTTCCCTCCCGATTCGACCTCGACACATACCTCATTTCCTTCCACGAGATCGCGGAACAGGTGTCCCCCGCCATAGGTATGGCTGGCATGCGAGGTCCCGTACACCATAACATCCACTGACCCGAGTCCCTCGTTCGGGCAGGGACCCGGGATAGCGGGAACGCCATTGAGCCGGACCGTCTCAGCCTGCCGGAAGGTACCGGGCGGGGCAACGGGAATGTGCAGGATCGCCATTGTGCCGGACATGACCCCGAAAGTGCCCGTGGTAACGACATCGACATCGGCTGCAGTAATCGTTTCGCCGTCCGCGATGAGTTTTTTGAGTTCCGCTGCCGTATATACAACAGCCGATCCATGAGCAATTTTCTTATTAATTTCCTCAACCGTCTTCATGACTGTTGCACCCTAAAGTATCCGGATATCCTCGACCCGTACATGCAGGCCGCTGGTTTTTTCAAGCACCATATTCATGACACCCGTATGTGCCAGGTGCATCATGCAGAATGAGGGGAGGAAGGGCTGCCGCAGCCCGAACTCCGGTGCCCGGTTGATTGTCGTGGCAATTCCTTCAAATCCCACCACATGATATGCCTGCACCTCCTTAACCGTTCCCTCCCGTGCTGCGCGGGGGCCGACAGTGTGGCAGGTGAGGACGCCGGTCACCGGGTTTGCATCGATCACCCGGAGAACGTGCTGCACGGGACAGCCCTGTCCCATCGGCCGACCGAGCACGATATCCCCCACGACAATATTCCAGCGCTCGACAAGATCGGCACGGAATGGCAGGATGATCTTGCGGGCCGAGGGTTCATTTCCTAATGGACCGATGATGAAATCGTAGGGTTTGCCGCAGACATCGATCCCGGTGTATTCTGCATCCTTTGCAGGGGAGGAACCGGCACATTCTCCACGGAACGGGCAGTCCTCCCGCACCTTTATACCACGGGACATGAGTATAAGGAAATCCGCACAAGTCGATGACCCGCATGCACCACAATTTTTCCCGGGCGGCTGCCAGTGCTCTGTCAGGTTAGTCACCCCGGAAGATATCGTCGGCCCCTTCCAGTTTCCGCACAACCCCGAAATGGTTCTGCCAGCCGGTCTCCCGTTTTCCCACGCAGATGGTGCAGACCCCAAGCGGGGGAACTCCCCTGAGCGTGATACTTTTTTTATCTGAAATTTCCGCAAGCGAGTCGATCGATCGCATGAGGTATCGCAGGCCGGTGCCCTGGATTGCATTCGTCTCCACGATGTCAATTGCAGGTGCAACTTCCTTGGTCTTTTCGCGGAAGACCTCTTTTTCTGACTGGGATATAAGATCCGTCTTGGTGATGACCGCAACATCGGCAAGGGCGATCATCGGACCCATTTTGAGGGGTGAGTTCATACCGCTGACCGCGGAAAGGACTACAATTCCAAGAGACTGGGTCACGTAGGGCGAGCAGCGGAGGCAGAGCCCGGCACTTTCCACGATGAAGAGATCGGAACCCAGTCCTTCTGCCCAGCTAATCGCGTCCTGCAGGACCATGATGCCGGTATGATCGGGGCAGAGATCACCGGAATAGATCTTCTTTGCCGGGATATTGAATTCAGCTTTGAGTTCCTCGTCTTCAAATGCCCGGACAACATCGATCTTTAAAAACGCGATCTTCTTCTTTTCAGAGAAGTGCCGGATTATCTGCCGGGTCACGGCAGTCTTGCCGGCGCTCGGGGGACCGGCGATGATGAGGAGTTTCATACCAGATACCCCTGTTCTGTTAAGAGTTCCCCGGCACGGATCCGTTCCCGGAAGC
>DUHF01000209.1:8204-9071 GCA_013331015.1 Methanoregula sp. | reverse complement strand
ATGGGCCGGGACTTAAACGCCCTCTCGCTTGGCGAGGAGACGGCAGCCCACCTCGGGATCGATGCAGCCCGTGCACGCTGGGCGGTGCTGGGGGGCAGCACCCTGCTCGTTGCGGGGGCGGTCTCGATCGCGGGATCGATAGGATTTATCGGCCTTGTCACCCCCCATGTTGTCCGGATGCTCCTTGGCCCGGACAACCGCGTGGTCATCCCGGCCTGCATCCTTGCCGGGGGGATCCTCCTTGTCGTATCGGACACCCTCACCCGCACGTTCTTATCAGACCTCCCGGTCGGGATCATCACGGCGTTCATCGGCGCACCATTCTTCATCTGGCTCATCTGGCAGCGGGGGAACGTGACATGACAGAAAAAGCCCGGATCAATGCCGAGAACCTGGGCGCCGGCTATGGTGCGCAGGATATCGTGAAGGGGGTCAGCTGCTCGTTTGCGCCAGGTACCTTCACCGGCATCATCGGGCCAAACGGCTCGGGAAAGACCACGCTCCTGCGGGCGTTCAGCCGTATCATCCCTTCGAGCGGGATCCTGGAACTGGACGGCAGGGACATCCGCGACTATGCCCCGGCCGAACTGGGCATGGCACTCGGCTTCGTGCCACAGGACGAGGCCCGGCCGTTCTCCTATACCGTGATGCAGGTTGTCCTGATGGCCCGGTATGCCCGGACGAGCCGGTTTCGTGCGCTCGCACCGGAGGACTATGACCGGTGCCACAAGGCCCTTGCGGATACGGGCGTTGCTCACCTTGCCGGCCGGTCCATCCGGACCCTGAGCGGCGGGGAGTGGCAGCGGGTGCTGATCGCCCGTGCGCTTGCCCAGGACACAACCGTGCTCCTGCTGGACGAGCCGACCT
>DUHF01000209.1:6620-8196 GCA_013331015.1 Methanoregula sp. | reverse complement strand
TCGCTCATGAAGGACCTCTCCGGCGCGGGACGGACCATCATCGGGGTCTTCCACGACCTCAACCTTGCCGCCCACTCCTGCGACCGGCTCATCATGATCCGGGAGGGGCAGCTGGTTGCCGATGGCGCTCCTTCGGATGTCCTGACACCCGAGCGGATCCGGCAGGTATACGGGGCCCGTGTTGTGGTATGCCGCCACCCGCTCACCGGCACGCCCTACCTGATGCCGGTGACGACAGCGAACGGGAAGATGGCCCTGCCCCGCCACACGAAGGTGCTCGTGATCTCGGGAGGGGGGAGCGGTTCGGATCTCCTGCGGTTCCTTGCCGGGGAAGGCCTCGTGCTCTCGGCCGGCATCCTTGCCACAACCGATACCGATTATCATACGGCATCGGCTCTTGAGGTCCCGTGCGTCCCGGTCCTGCCGTTTTCGCAGATCCCGGCCCATGCGCTGGAGAAGCTCAAAAGTATGCTTGCACAGGCAGATATCGTTGTCCTCTCCACCCACCCGGTCGGTTCGGGCAACCTTCCGGTCCTGGAACTGCTCCGCGACAGGGATCCGGAGACGATCATCATCCACCTGCCGGAGGGGCGGGACTTTGCCTCGTACGATTTTTCCCGGGGCAGTGCAGCAAAAACATACGGGGACCTGTACGCTGCCGGGGTATCCTGCACCTCAACGTATGAGGGAATACTCCGTTTTCTCGCAAAAGAAATCATGGATCCCGCAAACAACGGGACGTGATCCATGACAAAACGACCACTCTCCATATCGACCTTCTGCTGCATCGACCACCCGCTTTCTGAAGCGCTCGGCATCCTTGTTGAGCGCACCTCGTATGTCGAGATCATGGCCGACGGCCCGCATGATCTTCTTACAGATCCTTCGCCCTGTAGCGAGTACCCGCTTGCTTATTCTGTCCATGCGCCGTGCAGCGAATGCAACATCGCTGCGGTAAGTGGACGGATGCGGTGCGCGGCAATCTCGCTGCTTGGCGATGTGCTTGCCACCTGCAACCGCATTGGTGCAGGCCACCTTGTTGTCCATCCGGGATATTTCTCATACGAACAGGTGAAGGAGCGGTCGTTTGCCTCGCTTCTCCGCTCGCTTGACGATCTTGCACAACTTCAGGGGGAATATGGCGTCCGGGTCTGCGTGGAGAATATGGGGGCGTGGGAGTGCTGCCATTTCCGGACACCGGCATTCATCCCTGAAATCACCTCGCGGGGACTGGGCATGACCCTTGACTGCGGTCATGCCCGGCTCAATGGCAACCTTGACGAATTCCTTGCAGCTGGCGGGATCTGCCACGCCCACCTCCACGACAACTGCGGGACAATCGACGACCATGCCGCATGCGGCAGCGGGGCGATCGATTTCTCATCTGTTCTCCCCCGCCTGCCCCGGGATGCGACCCTTGTTGTCGAGACCCGTGAACTTGCCGCTGCCGATGCGAGTATCGGCCATCTCTCACCATTCCTGAACGGAGAACACCCATGAAAAATAAAACAATAATCCCAAACGATTCCTGCACCGCCATCCTGATCGTTCTGCTGTTGCTTGCCGGTTGTGCACT
>DUHF01000209.1:0-6612 GCA_013331015.1 Methanoregula sp. | reverse complement strand
AATAAAACGCCGGAGCGCATCGTGTCGCTCTCTCCATCCAACACCGAGATCCTTGCAGCCCTCGGCCTGATCGACAGGATTGTCGGCGTCACGGACGTCTGCGATCATCCCCCTGAAGTGAAAGATATCCCCCGGATTGGCGGGTATTCTGCGATCAGCATCGAGAAGGTTGCAGCAGCCAGACCGGATATTGTCATTGCGTCGGATAAGACATCCCGGGAGACCATTCGCCGGCTTGAGCAGCTCGGCCTGCCGGTCATTGTGGTGGCTCCAAAGAATGTCGATCATGTGATCCGGGATATACGGCTGGTCGGGAAAATCACCGGGACAGAAAATCAGGCGGAAGAACTTGTAACAACACTCACCCGGCGCATTGATGCAGCCACATCCGCTCCGGATCTTACCCGTCCGACCGTTGCCCACGTGGTTTATTACAAGCCTCTCTACATCAGCGGCAACACGACCATGCAGGACGACATCATCACCCGTGCCGGGGGGGTTAACGTCTTTTGGGGTCGGAGCGGCTGGAGCACGGTATCGCTTGAAGAGTTCCTGCTAGCCAACCCCGATATCATCATCGTAAGCGGCGGGGGTGGGATGGATGCTTCGGAGCGGGATGTGATCCGTGAAGAGTTCATGACGAACCCCCAGTACGCTTCCCTGTCAGCGGTCAGAAATAACCACGTGTATGCCATCAATGCCGACATCATCAGTCGGCCCGGCCCCCGGGTTGCGGATGCGGCAGAACAGGTGAGCGGGATTATTACTGCGGTTCGGGCAGAGTGCGCTGCACAACCGTCCGCGGCTACCGGTTCCACAACCCCCCGGACTCCTGGATTTTCCGCAGCGGTTGTGGTTCTTGCCCTTTTCGGGTTGTGTGCGGTGATGAGACGATGACGGGTCCGTACCTCAGAACCAAGGCCTGAAAAAATCCGATCATGCCAAAATACCACGGGATAGACCCAATGCCTGCAACCGTGCTGGCCGCAGAGGCGTTCGAGCGCGACGTGATGATCCAGAAGGATCACCGCTTCCTTGTTGCCCGGGTCTACCTTGACATGGAAGATACCCGCTGGGCGGCAGCCATCGCGTACAATCCTTCGCGGAGCCCGGGGATTGCCGGGTATGAGAACCTGCTGGAAGTGCGGTACGTGTATGAGCCCCGGTCCGGGCACCGGATCCTGATGTTCCGCTCCGATCCCCTGGAGAATTCCCCGATTCCCTGCAGGAGGTTTTTAGACCAGGATGCGTTTGCGCAGTTCGTTCTTGCGCATGAGCGAAAGATGGCAAACCGGCAGGTATGAGACGGGGATCCCGCGGCTCTCTCCTGCGAGGGATGGCGGGAGTATTTCACCTCAGGAAACGGGATGAGGGGGAACCCCGAACTGAAACGGGATACGGGGTTGTATCTATCAGTATCTTTTGTCATTCAGGATCTGTTGCTCTGTAGAAACACGCATGAACCGGGTGATTTCACACCGGAACCATGAAAATGCCCGGCAAGTAAAACAGACGTCCTTGCCCGCATCCTTGCGCACCTTATGGGGGCGGCAAGGCCCTGGAGCGTCGCGCAATGTTCGGGCTGCAGAAGCGATAGTGCTCCATATAGTCTCAATGCGGGACCCTAAAACAGATGAATTCTGTTGATTTTTTTCATGGGAAATCCTTTGAAGTGATGATGGGGGCAAAATGCCCCCATACCCCCAAAAACGATGAACGCCGCCGCCCCCGACGGGGCGCCCCCGCGGCTGTTTTAATTCCGTTTTATGAAAACGATTCCTTGTTGGAAGTATCCCGTACAGATAATCCCGTGGCATCACATGCGCCGTGAGCCCCTATCGGGGGCAGGGCTGGCGTAAGGGGGGTAACAATTATCCGGAATGAGTTTTTCTCAAGAGCAAAGCCCCCCTCTTGTGCCACCAGTCCCCAAATGGGGAGACAGGAAGCATGACGATTGGATGAGGTCAGTTACAGGTAATTCGTCGTAATCGCAAACGGGGGTGCTTCGAGCGTGCGGGACATTAGCCCTGGGAGCGTTTGAGAATACGGATGATCTCTTCAGAGCATTTTTTTATAAAATCGCAATCCGGCTTCAACGTGGAAAACAGGATCCGTTTTTATGGAGATATAACATGGATTGCAACAATCATGTATTGTCTGCATACAATTTTTTACAATAATTGTAAAAACCGTAATACAATGTTCACATGATCATACTTTATTAACACCCGGTTTTAACGTATTGTAGATTCGTATGAAAAATACAGGTGCATATCTCTTTATCATAGCAACACTGCTTCTGGCCATCGTCTTCTGTGCCGGATGCACGGGCAGCACGACGGCAACCCAGCCTTCTCCGGCAACGACCGCTGTTGCCGTATCGTCAGGCACGACAACCATCACAGACGGGTTCGGCCGGTCTGTTGAGGTACCGGCAAACCCGCAAACACTTGTCTGCTCGGGTTCCGGCTGCCTGCGGTATGTCGTATATCTTGGTGGGCAGGACAAGATTGTCGGTGTCGACAGCCAGGAGAAGAAAGATCAACCGTTTGAGGCACGGGCCTATGCCATCGCAAACCCGCAGTTTAAGAGCATGCCCCTCATAGGCGAGATGCGCGGCAAGGACGACCCGGAGAAGATAGTCGGGATCAGCCCGGACCTTGTCTTCAAGACCGGGGCCACCGGCCAGCCCTCTGCAACCAGCGCAGGAGACGCAGATACCCTGCAGGACAAGACCGGCATCCCTGTTGTGGCATTCCCGTATGGATCCCTCCGGACAGATGCTGAGAAGACCGAACTCTCCAGTTCCCTGCGGCTCATGGGTAAGACCCTCGGAAAAGAGGCACGGGCCGAAGAGTTGATCGCGTATATCGATGAGGTGACCGCGGATCTCGAGAAGCGGACAAAGGACATCCCAGCCGACCAGCAGAAGACCGTGTACATTGGCGGCGTCGCGCTCTCCGGGGCCCACGGCATGATCTCAACCGAACCCGCATACCCGCCCTTCATCATGGTGCATGCAAAGAATATCGCCGGTGGATCTGATGCCCAGCATGCCGATGTTTCCAAGGAAGTCATCGTTGATGGAAATCCGGAATACCTGTTCATTGATGTCTCAACCATCCAGCTCGACAACGATGGCGCAATCGGCGAACTCAGGACCAACCCGGCATTTGGGGGACTCACCGCGGTGAAGAACGGGAACGTGTATGGCGTCCTGCCCTACAACTTCTACAACACCAACTACGAGACCGTGCTTGCCAACTCCTACTACATTGGAAAAGTCCTGTATCCTGACCGGTTTGCCGATGTCAATCCAGAGCAGAAAGCCGACGAGATCTACACAATGTTTGTAGGAAAACCGGCCCTTTCTGACATCAACAAGAATTACAAGAACCTTGGGTTTGCGAAGATAACCATCTCCTGATGAGAGTAGTGTAATGCACTTAAACGAAGGAAAAGTCCCGGCAGATTACCAGACCTATCTCAACCGGAAGGTCCACTGGATCATTGTCGGGGCCATCCTGTCGTTTGCTCTCTTTGTCCTGGCCATATCGGTAGGGGCTGTTGCTATCCCCCCTGTTGAGGTTGTCCAGTCCCTGCTCGGGATTTCTGTATCGGAGAAATGGGACCGTATCGTCTGGAACATCCGTCTGCCGCAGGCAATTGCCGCGCTCATTGCCGGTATCGGCCTGTCGATTGCCGGTGTTGCCATGCAGTCGATCCTGCGAAACCCGCTCGCCTCGCCGTTCACCCTGGGCATCTCAAGTGCCGGCGCCTTTGGTGCTGCCGTCTCGATTGTCCTTCTCGGCACTGGCAACATCCAGTCAACGGTAGCAAACCCGGTCTCGATCTCCAACCCGTACCTGACCACGGTCGTTGCCTTCATCTTCTGCATGATCGCAACGGGCATCATTCTCTTAATCTCGCACCTGAAGGGCTCATCGCCCGAGGTGATGATCCTGACCGGGGTCGCCCTCTCAAGTCTCTTCTCTGCGGGCGTCATGTTCCTCCAGTATTTCTCCAACGACGCCCAGCTCGCGGCGGTCGTGTACTGGACCTTCGGCGATGTGGGCAGGGCAACCTGGGACATGCTTCCCTTAATGGCTCTTATTGTGGGGGCCGGCACACTCTACTTCATTGTCAACCGCTGGAACTACAATGCCATCGATGCCGGTGACGAGACGGCGCAGGGTCTCGGCGTCGATGTGGCGCGGGTCCGGCTTGTTGGTATGACTGTCGCGGCACTGATCTCGGCAGTCATTGTTGCGCTGCTCGGTGTTATCGGGTTTGTCGGGCTTGTCTGCCCCCACATGGTGCGGCGGATCATCGGGGACGATCAGCGCTTCCTCATCCCCGGTTCCGCGGTGATGGGGGCGATTCTCCTGCTGGCTTCGGACACGGTTGCACGGGTTATTGTGGCACCCTACGTGCTGCCGGTGTCTGTACTGACGGCGTTCATGGGAGCGCCGGTATTCATCTTCTTACTTTTCAGGGGGTATAAACGGTGACAACAATTCTGACGGTAAACGAACTCAAATTCATGTACCGCAACAAGAATGTCTTACAGGATATCGGGTTCTCGATCCGGCGCGGAGAGGTTGTGGCCGTGCTGGGGCCAAACGGGGTGGGTAAGACTACCCTCCTCAAGTGCTTAAACCGTATCCTCCGGGCAAAAGGCGGGACGGTCATGCTCGAAGACGAGAACCTGCTTAACCTTGGGACAATGGACATTGCACGCCGGGTCGGCTATGTGCCGCAGCGGGTGGAGACCGGCCGGCTGACCGCGTTCGATGCAGTCCTGCTCGGCCGCCGGCCCCATATCGGCTGGGACGTGACGCCGCGCGACATGGAGATCGTTGATGCGGCATTTACCCGGCTCGGCATGGATGCGCTGCGCCTCTCCTACATCGATGAGATGAGCGGTGGCGAGCTCCAGAAGGTTGCCATTGCCCGGGCGCTCGTACAGGAGCCCAAGGTGCTGCTGCTCGATGAGCCGACCAGCAACCTTGACATGAAGAACCAGGTGGACATCCTCAACACCATCCGCGAGATCGTCCGGGACCACAACATTGCAGCAGTCATGACCATGCATGACTTAAACCAGGCCCTCCGGTTTGCCGATACGTTCATCTTCATAAAGAACGGCACGGTGCATATCCACGGCAAGCACGATATTGTCACCCCCTCGGTCATCGAAGAGGTGTACGGTCTGCCGGTCATCATCGGCGAGCTGGGCGGTGTCCGGTGCGTCATCCCGGGCGCCTGCAGGATAGCCTGACCGGCACACCGGTAATTTCCCTCCTGAGATCAATCTCCTTTTTTTTATACCCATTCAGGTTCCCCCACACGGATCAACCCGGCAGATGGGGATACTGCCATCACCTCACTGCCAATACCTGGCAGATAACCGGGGCATCCAGGAGCGTTTGGGATCGGGCCCCGGAATCACCATCTCCCATGAGCCGGACCCTTTCAAATCATTATCAATTTATGTCCGATTGATCCAGATAGGGTTTTTGATCGCGATTGCGTTTGAAAATTCTTTTTCTGTTGAGATAATTCATAAAGCGTCAT
Organism: Methanoregula sp.; assembly: GCA_013331015.1. Classification (GTDB taxonomy): domain Archaea; phylum Halobacteriota; class Methanomicrobia; order Methanomicrobiales; family Methanospirillaceae; genus Methanoregula; species Methanoregula sp11803u. The sequence goes on along the minus strand of DUHF01000209.1, from coordinate 1,035 downwards.
TGTACGGAATGGTGAGGGTGACCCCCCCTCCCCCGCCCGCACGACTGCCTGCCCGTGGCGGCAGTCGGAAGGGGAGGGGGCCGGGGGGCACTCACTCCATTCACGGGTATGATTTTTCCTGTCATTTTTTTCTTCTCTCATTTAACCACAATTCTGAATCTCTGGACATTGAATGATTGAATAGTGTGCTCTGGTGCAATGCACACGAACCGGTCTTCATACCCAAAAAATGATAACACCAAAAAGAATTTCAAAAATTTTATCCTCTCCCTCCTACAACCAGACTGTACAATAAACGACGGGGAGATCTGGAGCAATGCGATTTTGCACAAACTGCGGGAACACGGTAGATGAGGGCTGGGAATTCTGTAATGCCTGCGGCGCACGAATGCAGCAGGAGGGATCTGCCGGGCAGAACGCGGTCCGTCATTCTGCCACAGCATCTCCGGCTGCCGGGCCGGAACCACTCGCTGACCTGCCCGGCCCATCGCGTTCAGGCTCCTTCCCGTTGCTCCTCATCGGCGGAATCATCGTCCTCGTCCTTCTCATTGCCGGCGCCGGGGCGTTCGTAGTCCTGTCCGGGTTCACGCTTCCCTTCGGGGCAGCAGCCAACAGTACCGCACCGGGAAGCGGGGACATGCCAGCAGCCGTCACCTCCTGCTCCGGTGACCTCACGCTCTGCTCGGGAGCGTGCGTTGACGTAACAAACGATCCCGAAAACTGCGGGAGATGCGGGTTTTCAGTCCCGTACGGCATGATCTGCCGGGACGGGCAGTTTGCGGACCCCCTGGCAACGCCAACAACTCCTCCCCCGCCAACAGAAAGCCCGACGCCAACACCCACCACGGGGCCGTGCCCGTCCGGCCAGAAACTCTGTGATGGAAAGTGCACGAACCTCTTAACGGACAACGACCACTGCGGGAAGTGCGGATGGGACTGCCCGAAAGGGCAGATCTGCCAGAGCGGCCAGTGCCTCCCGCCGGACCTTACGCCGGTTTCCACCGCTGCGCCCGGGGTCACAGTCACTGAGGCAGT
>DUHF01000278.1 GCA_013331015.1 Methanoregula sp. | reverse complement strand
GTTCGGGTGTGAACCCCAGTGGTTCGTGCCTGTTTCTACAGAGCACCATTTGCCCAGGGTCCAGTCAGCGGGTAACCCGGCCCGGTGATTCGGTTCAGGATGCCTACACGATCAGCCGGCGCTTCATCAGGTTGATCGAGACGGTACAGAGCACCAGGGTTATTGCCACCATCCATGCCAGGTGCACGAGGATCGTGATGGAAAACGCCGAAAGGGTGCACATCCGCATGACTGCCACAAGATGGGTCAGCGGCAGGAGGATCACTGCCAGGTACTGGAAGACGGCCGGCAGGATCGCGAGCGGGAAGAAGGTTCCCGAGAAGAGGGTCATGGGGGTGATGAAGAGGTATGCCGGGTAGTTCAGGGTCTCAAGACCCGGGGTGATGCCGGTAAAACACATGCCGATTCCTGCAAACATCAGCCCGCCGATGAACGCCAGCGGGATGGCGAGCAGGGATGCCGGAAGCGAGATGACCCCGAACGCGGCAAGGACCGGCAGCATGATGGCAACGTACATCACGCTCCGGGTTGCGCCCCAGAGGAGTTCTCCGGCGATTACGTCCTCGATTGAGAGCGGGGTTGCGATCATGGCGTCGAAGCTCTTCTGGTAATACATCCGGACATAGGAGCCGTAGGTGCACTCAAAGAAGGCGGAGTTCATGACCGAGATGGCAAGGATCGCCGGCGCAATAAAGTTCACGTACGGGATGCCGTCAATGGAACCGATATAGGAGCCGATGCCAAGGCCGATGGCGGAGAGGTAGAGGAACGCTTCGATGAACGGGGGAAAGAAGTTGACCTTCCAGGTCCTGAAGAAGACGACAAGGTTGCGGTACCAGACCTTCCAGGCCCTGCCAGTGACCCGGGGAAGAGAGAGAAGGGTTGTCATGGTCATTCCTTTAAGCTTCTTCCGGCCAGTTTCAGGAAGACATCCTCAAGCGTGGCCTGGCGGGTGATCAGTTTTTTTGGCTGGCAGTTCTCAAACAGGATGCGGGCAACGTCCCGTGCAGAGTCCGTCACGATCTGGATCGTATCCCCGAACAGCTCAAATCCCATCCCGGTCTCTTTGAGGCAGGCGAGGATCTCAATACTTTTCTCCACTTCAACAATCTCGTCACCCACATACTGCTTCACGAGATCGGCTGGTGATCCCTCGACAAGGATCCGGCCGTTGTCCATGATGACGAGCCGGTCGCAGAGCCTTGCAGCCTCGTCAAGGTAATGGGTGGTCAGGACAACGGTGTTGCCCTGTGCCTGCAGGAGCCTGAGCCGCTCCCAGATCAGGTGCCGCGCCTGCGGGTCGAGGCCGATGGTGGGCTCGTCAAGGATGAGGAGGTCCGGTGCGTTCACGAGTGCCCGGGCAAGGATCAGGCGACGTTTCATTCCCCCGGAGAGCTTGTCGATGGCAACATCCCGCTTGTCCTGCAGCTGGACAAATTCCAAGAGTTCGTCTGCTTTTTTTGCTGCCTTTTCGTGCGGGATATCAAAATAGCCTGCATAGGTGACAAGATTCCCATGGCAGGTGAAATCCGGGTCAAGGTTTGTCTCCTGCGGGACGATCCCGAGCCGCGCCTTGATCGCTGCCGGGTCCCGGTCCGGGTCCCTGCCCAGCACCTGCAGGGTGCCGGAGGTCCGGGGCGAGACGCAGGTGATCATCTTCATGGTGGTGGTCTTGCCGGCTCCGTTTGGCCCAAGGAAGCCGAAGATCTCCCCTTTTCTCACCGAGAACTGGATGCCGTCAACGGCAAGGGTTGAGCCGTAGATCTTTTTTAATTCGCGGGCTTCGATGACGGGAGGCACGGTTGGATCACGCTTACCTGCGTTTGGTCCAAAGGGATATTAAGGGGGACGGTTGCTCTTCACGGGCGTCTTTTTTGCCCGCGATTCGCCTTCACGCCCGGGCCGGCGGGGATCCGGTCATAATACCGCCAGAGGAGAAAGGATGCGAGGGCCAGTACCATGCCCCCGAGTACCGCATCGCCGGTCCCGGTCATTCCCGGGACCTTTAGGGGCTCACCCGTCAGGGCCGTACCAAGGACAATTCCCGAGAAGATGAGGAGCGCAATGGCAGCGAGGAGCAGGGCACTCTTCACCATTGCGCGGCCGGTATCGCTCTTCATGATGCGCTCGCGGGAGAAGAGGTAGAGTGCGGCTCCTGCACAGAGGGAGATGGCGATACCCGCCTCGACCGGGTTTTCGAGTTCGCGCTGGATGAGCACCAGCCAGTAGTCTTCCCGCAGCCGCCCCTGGAACGGGCCGAGAAGCGGCCAGTACCAGTTTTTTGGCAGGTTCCACATCTGGTCCAGCACTTCATGCGAGAGGACGCCTGCGGCAAGGCCCATGCAGAAGACAGACTTTTTGTACTTCCAGAGGGTGATGCCGGCAAGAATGAGGAGGATGAAGAAGAGGAGCGTGTGGGCATAGATCCGGCCATACCCGAGGCTTTGGGCCAGCAGGAGGTGGCCAAGCGGCTTGTCGATGAGGTCCGGGAGGATCGAACCCAGCGCACAGGGAAGGATCCACCGCCGGTCGCGCAGCAGGTCGGCAAGGATGAGGCCGAGAATGAGGCCGGTGAGGAGGTGGAAGAAGAAGTACATGCCGATCGGTATTACCGGATGGGTTGTCCGAATAAAAAGGGGTGTGGGTGGCGGGATCCGCCCCCGGCTCCTCCATCACCCATTAATAATTCCCGCACCCAGGTTAATTACGCAAGAGATCCGCTCTTGTATGCATACGAGGTCTTCATGAAGTACATTGTCACCGGGGGAGCAGGGTTCATCGGGTCCCATATTGTCGAACAGCTTGCTGCTGGCGGCCATGAGGTAGTGGTTGTCGACGACCTCTTCTCGGGGAAGGTAACGAATATCGAACCGTTCCTGCAGGACGGGAAGGTCACGTTCTGCAAAGGGAGTGTCACCGATCTCCCGTTCCTCATGTCGGCGTTTGAGGGCGCGGACGGGATCTTCCACGAGGGCGCGATCGCCTCGGTCCCGCGCTCGGTCAAAAACCCGGTCGCCACCAACGAGGCGAACGTGACCGGCACGCTCAACGTCCTTGTTGCAGCCCGTGACTGCGGGGCAAAAAAGGTCCTCTTCGCCTCGTCCTCCTCCGTGTACGGCAACACCCCCACGCTTCCCAAGAGGGAGGATATGAAGCCCATGCCCCTCTCCCCGTACGCGGTCTCGAAACTTGCCGGCGAGCACTACCTGCAGGCATTCTGTGAGGTCTATGGTTTGCAGACCATTGCGTTGCGGTACTTCAATGTCTTTGGCCCCCGGCAGGACCCAAAGTCCGAGTACGCTGCTGTGATCCCAAAGTTCATCACCGGCTGCTTTGCAAAACAGCCCCTCACGATCTTTGGCGACGGGAAGCAGACAAGGGACTTCAGTTATGTCAAAGATGTGGTCCAGGCAAATCTCCGCGCCATGGAGAGCAGTGCCCAGGGTGTTTTCAATGTCGCTTACTGCAAGCGGATCAATCTCAACGACCTTGCCGCACTGATCATGGAACTGACCGGAACAACCGTCCCGGTCAACTACGAGCCGCCGCGTCAGGGCGATGTGCGGGACTCGCTTGCCGACATCACGCAGGCGCAGGCAGCCTTTGGGTATGCTCCGCAGTATACCGTCAGGACCGGCCTTGAGGAGACCGTTGCCTGGTACCGGGGCCGGCCTGGCTGAACCGCCTGCCTGATCCGGGATCACTCCGGATAATTTTTTGGGAAGGATAATTCAGCGCGGTTCCCTGCCTTTTATGCTATTCCGGCCATGTAACCGGAGAATCCGGCTGGGGAAAAAAAGGACTTCCGGCTCCCGCTCACTCCTCATCCCCGGATCCCCCCATTTAATCATCACTCTTTCTGCACCTGGATGTTTTCAATCCCTTCACCAACGGCTTCCCGTCAACGGTTATTCGTCATTACCGGCAGGAGCAGGTGCAAAAATGAGGCCTTTTGGAGCACCGAATCCAGGTGGACCGTCCGGGACCGGCGACTGCACAAAATCACCGCCGGTGTTTGCACGCCCCTTCCCTTCCGGTGGACACGGGTTCTTCTGCCGGAGTGTCCACCAGAACCGGGCCCCGGCAAACGGAGGCTGAAATGACCTCCCCGGATTGCAGGGGAGATGCGCTCTCCTTTCGGGGCGAGAGTGACCGTACCGGGGACGCCCGCTGCCCTGGTACCCCCTGCCGGAAAATCTGCGGTCCTGGCTTATTTTGGGGTGCCCGTCATGACTCAGGCCAAATGGACCGGGCAATTCCGGCCAGGTGCCGTGCAGGGATGCGTGATGGTCCGCAGTTTCTGCTCAATCTGCGGTGTCACGTAATAATATTCCGGGAGTGGCGATGCATTGGCCGGGTTCACCAGCACCTCCCGGATCTCTTCATCGGATATTCCCTCCTCCTGGTGGTTGAGGATCTCGTAGAAGAGCACGGTTCCGTTAACGGCCCTGATCCGGCAGACGCAGCCGCTGTTCTCACCGGCATGGATGAAGTAGCGGGATGATCCGGGATGGCTGACCGTAGTCTCCAGGAGCTGCTTTTTTATCAGCTCGTACTGCGGCTCGGATTTGTTTATGATGAAATACTGTGGAGAAGAAGTTCTGCGGGCTTGCGTTTTTTCAGTCGACAATTTTCATCACCGTCCGTTGTTTTCGGACAAATCTCTCCAAGGGTATATTAACGTACCAATATGAGGTGAACTTCTACTGGATCCTTTTAGGAAATAAACTTTTTTAATAATGCGTGATGGAATAGATATCGGTTTTCGCAATATTCTGGTTTTTTGTCCCGGGGTCGTCATCATTTCGGGAGAAGATGAGGACCGGTCTTTTCCCCGCGAACGTATCGGGTGCCAACAAAATTGTGGAGTCCTCCTGCCGGAGCCCTGCCCATGAATGGAAGCTCGTATCAGCATCAGTCCCGCCCACGAGAAGAACCAGCATACTGCCCGGTAAAAATCCTTTGAAGTGATGAGGGAGGCAGACTGCCCCCATTCAGGATGCCTGCCGCCATTCCCTCTGGCGGCCCCAATTTCTGTTTTGTGGGCTCTTTAGAAAAGGTAACAGAAATAGCAGATGGTATTACGATGGGGCCACGGGCGCTNNCTCGCCTTTGTGGAGCATGGCCGTGAATGGGGACCCCTGTGAAAAATTTTTTTGCAGGAATGAGGGGGTTTTGGGGGCTTGCCCCCTTGGTTTGCCTCCCCCTCTCCAGAGGAGAGAGGGGGTCACCCTCGAGAAATTACGCATGAGTGCGCAACATGATGATTTTTAAAGAGCCGTTTTGTGAAAACATTTTTTGACGGCGTGTCCTGTGCAGGTAATACGGAAGGCATCGCATGCGCTGTTGAGCCCCCTTGAGGACTGGCGAGATGGGGGGAGAAACATTTTTTTTTTAAAGGAGGATTTTCCCGGCAAAACACTTAACGATGCTCGCGTGCCACCGGCACCCAGAATGAAACGGGATCTCCCTTTCCCTATTTAACTGCCCAAACAGCATCTGTCCGGGGGGTCTTGCATGCAGACCCTGAGGGGCACGATCGCACCCGCAGCCCGGCAAGGCCGCGCGGGCGCTCCCGGGCTTAGCCGCCTTAAAACAAAAGAGCTCGGATGCTGGCGGTTATGTTTTTTAGTATTCATCCGAGGTTCATCGTTCGGGTGCGAACCCTGCCGGTTCATGTCCGTTTCAAGAGTCCAGAATAATTCGCCCGAAGGCCCGGTATGTTTTTACAATGCCGCAATGAATTATACTAAAAAATAACCTGTTGGGAGCGGATTGTTCGCGTGGCACCAAAAGAACCAATTAAAAAGACCGTCTGTGTCGCAGGGCTGGGCTATGTGGGCACACCCCTTGCGGAGGCATTTGCTGAATATCTCCCGACCATCGGGTTCGATATTGATAGTAAAAAGATCGATATCCTGAACAAGGCCGGATCAAAAATTCTCGCAACAACGGATCCCGTCCGGATCCGGGAGGCAGATTTCGTGATGATCTGCGTCCCGACTCCTGTAACAAAGGCAAAGGACCCGGATCTCGGCCCGGTCCGGTCTGCGTCAAAAACGATTGGGAAGAACCTGAAGCACGGAGCCGTTGTTGTCCTTGAATCCACCGTTTATCCGGGAGTGACCGAGGAGATCGTGGTTCCGGTTCTTGAGCAAGAATCGGGACTGACCTGCGGCAAGGACTTCTTTGTGGGGTACTCCCCCGAGCGGATCAACCCAAACGATGATGCCCACACGCTTGACAAGATCACCAAGATCGTCTCCGGCATGGACCCGGCAACCACCGACCGGCTCGTGGAGCTCTACAGCCTGGTGACGAACGTGTACCGTGCTCCCGATATCAGGACCGCCGAGGCGGCGAAGGTGATCGAGAACATCCAGCGCGACCTCAACATTGCGTTAATGAACGAGCTCTCCCTCATCTTCTCCCGGATCGGCCTCGACACCCGGGCCGTGCTCGACGCTGCCGGCACCAAGTGGAACTTCCATGCCTACACCCCCGGCCTTGTCGGCGGCCACTGTATCCCGGTCGATCCGTATTACCTGGTGAAGAAGGCCGAGGAGGTCGGCTACCACCCGCAGGTCATCCTCGCGGGGCGTGCGATCAATGATTCGATGCCCAAACATGTGGCGGAGCTGGCGATCAAGGGGCTCAACAATGCCGGCAAGGTCATCAAAGGCTCCAGGGTCCTCATCATGGGCCTGACCTACAAGGAGGATGTGCCGGACACCCGCGAGTCGCCGGTGGAGGAGATCGTCCGCGAGCTGCAGGAGTATAAGGTCCGGGTGCTGGGGTACGATCCTCTTCTTCCGGATGAGGTGATCCGTCACTTCGGTGCTGAACCGGTGAAGTCCCTGGATATCATGGTCGATGCCGTGATCGTTGCCGTTGCCCACCAGCAGTTCCGGGCGATGACGGTTGCGGACTTTAAGAAGATGATGAACGGCCACCCGGTGCTTGTCGATGTCCGGGGGATGGTTGATGCCAAAAACGCTGCTGAGGCCGGTTTCTATTACCGCCGGCTGTAAATCCCGCTCCCTGACCTTATTGCCCTGAAGGATACTCCGATGCAATCTTTTCTTTGGTAACCGCGCAAGAAAGAAGCAAAACCTGGAACTCCTTTGTCCCGTATGACCAAAAGAATCACCCGGGCGGATGCAGCATCAGCGGTATGGATCATCCACGGAGGGACAGGAATGATGCGGCGCGCTATCCTTAAATGACGGTTTCCCTGCCTGCTTTACCGGTACGAGTTATACCACTTTTCGTACTCTTTGTGTGTTGCAAAACAGTGCAGGATGATAACACGATCCCCATTGGTGTTATAGATAATCCGTGCCTGGCGGGTCACTTTCTCCACATGGCAGGGGATGCCGTGCCGCATATGTTTTTTCTGTGGACGCTCCTCTATCTTTTCAAGGTGCGCAAGGAAGAGTGCCTGGGTTGAAGGGGGAAGATCCGCCAGTTCTTTTTGTGCATGTTCTGCAAAAACCAGTTCCATGATTCGAAGAAAAAATTATTTTTTCAGGCTCTTCTTTACTTCATCAAAAGAAACGGTACGGCAATTTCCCGCTTCGATCTCCCACACTTCAGCAGTTGCTGCCCGGTGGACAAGCATGAGTTCTTCCTCTTCCAGCATCCGTTCATAGGCAAGGACCGCCTGGCGTATCACCTCGGTCTGGTTTCCGGCATACCCTTTTTCGATGATCCTTTTAATTGCGGCCTCATACGGGGCCCCGATACTGATGTTCATACTATCCCTGAGGTTATGTACATTGAATAGACATTCCATGGTATTAATAATGCTTACTGGTTGTGCATCCGGAGAAGGGATCCAGTCTTCGTTTCATGCATGCGGGGCCGGGGCATTTCCCCGACGGCCCCCCTCTTACCGTCGGAGCCGCTCACCGCAAAGGAAGAGAAGATCCCAAACGCCGGTGATCTGGCCGGAGGACAAGGAGTTGGTGTACACCCGTTTTCTTAGATTCCTAAGAGGGGTTTTTTTGGCAGGTTGTCTGACCGGATGTCTGACGGTGACCCCCTCTGTCCTCCAGAGAGGGGGCGGCAGCCCAATGGGGCAAGCCCCCACAACCCCCGGTTATCATTATCCCTGATGGGTGCCCACCTGCGTCATGCTCCACAAAGGCGAGGGTCGGGGAGACTAAAAAAGCGCCCGTGGCTCCATCGCAATCCAATCCAGAAGGGTGTCTGAATTCCCATGAAAACGCACATGATGCCTGCTCCCAAGGCACACAGAATGGAAACAGAATCTCCATTTCCCTATTAAATCATCATAGATTACAATTCCAGATCTTTTCCATGGCACTTGCGATACCTGCCGCCGCCCCCGACAGGAAGCCCCCGCGACGGCCCCAATTCGATTTTTATGAAATGCCCCTGCAAGAGATCATCCGTCCAGAGGGGGCCGCATTAAGTCCATGCAAAAGCGTTATTGCGTCCGCAAGCCCTGGACCATTGCGCTGACGCTTTTTTGTCCTCGCCCTCCCCATAAGGAGCGGGAAGGATACGGGCGAGGACGGTTGGTTCATTTTTTTTCATCAGATTTACTCTGAAAATGCCCCGGACATTTTCATTTTGTATGCTTGTGGCCCTTTTGCATCATGTCTGTTTTCATTATCCGGGTGTGAACTCCCGTTCATGCGTGTTTCTCCAACGCAATTCTTGGCATACCTGGTGCCGGCAAAAAAGATGTGTTCAGATCATCATCCATCCCCGTATTCCAGGTATTCAATGCTGTTCTTCAGCACCAGATACCGGTACCAGGCCCGGTGAGGCCCCCGGACCCAGAGCTCGCGGTAGATCCCGTCCGGAAGATCCAGCCTGCGGATCTCCCGGATCGCTCCTGCACAGGATCTCTCAATATCCCCGGGCCGGTATGCTGCATGCTTGATCCGGCGGACCCTTACGGTGCTGATGCAGCCCCGGTCATGGATGATGAAATGGATGGGCAGGTTTACGTTCCATTCCTGGAAAAAGACCTGGTACCCCCAGGATAGGGCCTTTTGCCTGGCATCCATGACCGCCATCATCGGCCATCGTACAAATCTCATACCCACACCCCGATGATAATCTCCGGGCCTTTTTGGGGTTGCCCGGGCTCGTCATGCCTGGCCGGTACCAGGATTTCAACAATCTCAACGCCGGCGTCTCCCGGTTTCACCAGCACGGCGTGCTTTTGGCAGCAGCCGTCCTGGGTCTCTCTCCAGCACGGGACCCTGCACCCAACGCAGGTCCCGATCTCGCTTTTCACGGTTGTTGTTTCTGTCATGGTCGCATCTCGTTCATTTCCGCACGCGGGCTTCAGTCCCTGGTCCGGTTCCGGATCCAGAGCGTACGCTATCCGGTCATTGTATCACGGAAGCGTCCGGCTGGTCCGTGGCCGCCATCAGGGCCCGGGCCGCGTGGTATCAGGCTTGTTGGCGGTTATGCCATACTGCCTTGCCTGAATACATTTTTTTGAGGCAATTCCGGGTCATTTGCGCGGGATTGCGGGCAATCCTGATTTGCAGGAGCCCCGGTTTCTTTGACCAATCCGGGATCGTGAACCCGGCTGTCCCGCGTGCACGGGTCCTGGTCTGCGGTCGGGGATGATACCTGCCAGGGCCGGACGTGCCGGGTCTCCTGGCATAGTAGTATGGGGGTTGTTGGGTGGTATGCTTTTATTATAAAATGAAAAATTGCAAAAAATCTCTGGGTTACGCAGCGATTTGGAGAAACGGGGGCAAAATTGGGGTTCGATGGGAGGTACCTGTTTTGTTCCTCCGGGGGTGCTGAGAAAAAAGGGTATCGTCACATTTCAGCAACAAATTTTCTTTCATGAATAATGCCCCCCTTCTCGCCATCCCTCCCCCCATTGGGGGCTCAACAGCGCATGCGATGGACCTGTATTACCTGTACGGGATACCCCGACAAGGAATTGTTTCATAAAAAAAAAGGAATTGGTGCTGCTACACAGGAAGCCCGGACAGGGGCGACGGATGGGATCTTTACGGGGTACGGAGCACGTTTGCCCCTGGCATCCTTATGGGTGTTTTTTTGCAGAGTAACGAAAAATGTTATCCGATCATCCCAAGAATGGTTTTTTGGATCCGGTCTGCCGATTCAACCGCCTCGCGGGCTTCCTCCGGCAATGGGGACGGGATATCGGGGTACCGTATCTCAACAGCATAGGGACTTAGTTCACTTGCTATCGTGAAGAGTGATCGCATCGCCGGATCCTTTTCCGATGCAATAAGGACGAGATCTTCCAGGGCATGGGTTTTTTAAAAAGTCCAGGTCCAGAAATACCAGGTACGCCTTCAGGTATTTTTCTGCTGCCTGACCGCATTCTGGCACGATGTCAGAAAACTAATAAACTTCTGTTATGAGAGGAAGTAGTACTCCTTGGTTGGGTTTGCCATAACTTATTGGGAGCAACTCGTTCTTCGCTCTTCCGGTAACTTAGGGTTTCCCATGAAAATCATCATAGATTTCGATTCCAGGTCTTTTGCATGACACTTGCGATGCCTGCCGCCACCCCCGCGGGGCGCCCCCGTGGCGGCCTCAA
>DUHF01000054.1 GCA_013331015.1 Methanoregula sp. | reverse complement strand
AACATTGATGCAATATCGGGAATGCACCCGGCACTCCGCTCCCGTATCCGCGGGTACGGCTACGAGGTCTACATGGCCGAGAGCATGGATGACACGCCCGAGAACCGGGAGAAGTATGTGCGGTTCATTGCGCAGGAGGTCAAGAACGACGGGAAGATCCCGCACTTCGACCAGAGTGCCATTGACGAGATCATCCGGGAAGCCCGCCGCAGGTCCAACCGTAAGGGCCACTTAACCCTCAAGCTCCGGGACATGGGCGGCCTGATCCGCGTTGCTGGCGATATTGCACGGCAGGAGAATGCCACGATAACCACTGCGGCGCATGTCATCACCGCCAAGAAGACTGCCCGGTCCATCGAGGACCAGGTCTCGGACGAGATCACCCGCCACCTGCGCGAGTACGAGATGACCGTGGTCGAAGGTACCCGTGTCGGCAGGGTCAATGGTCTTGCCGTTACCGGCAGCGATGCCGGTTCAGTCCTCCCCATCATGGCGGAAGTGACTCCCGCGCAGGGTGCGAGCGGCACGGTGATTGCAACCGGGATGCTCAAGGAGATCGCCCAGGAGTCCATCAAGAACGTCAGTGCGCTCTTGAAGAAGTTCACCGGCAAGGATGTCCGGAATATCGATATTCATATCCAGTTCATCGGCACCTACATGGGGGTCGAGGGCGATTCCGCATCGGTGAGCGTGGCAACCGCGGTTGTGAGCGCGATCGAAGGGATCCCGGTCCGGCAGGACATCGCCATGACCGGTTCACTCTCCGTTCGCGGGGATGTCCTTCCTGTCGGTGGCGTGACGTACAAGATCGAAGCAGCGGCAAAGGCCGGTATCAGGACCGTCCTCATCCCCCGCATGAATGTCGGGGATGTCCTCATCGAGGAACGGTTCAAGTCCATGGTCACGATCATTCCGGTTGACAATATCGAAGATGTCCTGAAATATGCGCTCGTTCCCGAGAACACGGAAGGGTTCCTCGCCAAGCTCAGGAAGATGGCCCTGAGATCAACCGAGATGCTCATCGATGCACCGCCCCTCAACCAGACAACGGCCTGAGCACGATGCACGATATCTCGTATTATGACCTGCGGCAGGTGACCGGCGCATCCACCCACATCGATATCGACAATGGCGTAGTGGAATCTGCCGGAACCTCATTTTTCAACAAGGCGGTCCTGCGGGTACTGGTGAAATCCGGCTGGGGTGTGCTCCAGATCGACAATTACACCCCCTGCACCGGGACAAAATTTGATGAACTTTTACAACAGGCGGCCCGGCTGGCAAATATCACGGATGAGCCCGTGAGACTTGGGGACGTGCTGCATGGAATCCTGCCCGTCCCTCCCGTAAAAGAAGATCCCCGGGATGTGGATATCGAAGAGAAATCCCGGCTCCTTGCCGAGATCGAGGCTGGCGTAGTCCGCGAGGGGATCGTCAACCGCCGGGCCAACTATGTCGAGAGGGACGAACGGGTCCGGTTCCTGGATAGTTCCGGCAACGAGTACGAGTACCGGATGGGAAGGAGCGGCTTCAATGTGCTCGCGGTAGCTTCCCGGAACGGCAACGTCCAGATGGGGTACGAGCGCGAGCACTCCATCCACGGGTTCAACCTCCGCCACCAGCAGGAGGTTGGCCGGAAGGCAGCGGAGACTGCCGTCTCCCTCCTTGATGCCGTCCTCCCCAAAGGCGGGAAGATGCACGCGATCCTTGACCCGGAACTGGCCGGTGTCTTTGCTCACGAGGCGGTCGGGCATGCCAGCGAGGGCGACCTGATCCATGAGGGCAACTCGGTCCTGAAAGGGAGGACCGGGGAGCGGATCGGAAACGAGAACCTCACCATCGTGGACGATCCGACCCTCCCCGAGTTCGGGTTCGACCCGGTGGATGCCGAGGGTGTTTCTGTGAAACGGACCGAGATCATCAGAAAAGGGGTCATCAACGCCTTCCTGCACAACCGCGAGTCCCTTGCCTCGGTCGGGAACGGCTGTGCCGGCCATGCCCGGGCAATGCCCGGCGAACCCCCGCTGGTGCGGATGAGCAACACGTTCATCCAGGAAGGCGATGCCACCAACGAGGAGATCTTCTCGGAATGCAAAAACGGGATCTACCTTGTCGGCTCCCGGGGCGGGCAGGTGGATCCGGGCCGGGGGGTCTTCCAGTTCAATGCCGAGTACGGCTACCTGGTCGAGAACGGCGAATGCACAACGATGGTACGGGACGTCTCGCTCTCTGGCGATATCCTCTCGACCCTCCACGGGATAACCCTGTGCGGGAACGAGCGGAAGATGAGCCCGGGATACTGCGGTAAAGGCGGCCAGAGCGTGCCGGTGAGTGACGGGGCTCCGTATATTCTCTTATGCGATGCGGTGGTGGGTGGCAGTGGCGTGGATTGACGACCTGATCCGGGAAGCGGAGAAGAGTGTTGACGAAGTCGAGGTCTTCTCTGTAGAAGGCGAGAGTGTCTCGGCTGAACTCAAAACAACAAAGGTGAGCCTTGCAACAACGTCCCGCGACTGCGGGCTTGGCATCCGCACGATCCATAAGGGACGGATCGGATCCTCGAGCACCAACAACAAGGAGGAGTGGCGGGAATGCCTCAAAGCCGCCATCGCGAGCGGAAAACTCGCAACCCCCCAGGAATGGGGCGGGCTGCCCGGCCCTTCAGATCTCCCGATGACCCCGCTCGCGTTCGATCCGGATCTTACCGTTGAACCGGCAACCGCCCGCGAGCTCCTGGAGACCATGCTCTCCGGCGCACAGGAACACGACGCGGAGGTGACCGCCGGTTCTGCCGGGCTCTCGACCACCCGCGTCCTCCTTGCCAACAGCCACGGTGTGCGGTACAGCGATGAGCACACCGGCGTCTCGGTCTCCCTTGAAGCGATCCACGGGCAGTCAACCGGCTACGAGTTCGACAGTTCCTGGGCACTGGACCGGATTGACCCGGCCCATGTGGGGGAGCGGGCAGGCTTCTTTGCCAGCGAATCCGCGAAGGGTACCGACATCCCGTCCGGGTCCTATGATCTCCTGCTCTCTCCTCTTGCCTGGGCCGAGCTTCTCGGGAACGTCTTTGTCCCCGCCCTGAACGGTCGAAGTGTCCATGCCGGCCGCTCGAAGTTTGCCGGCATGCTTGGCCAGCCGGTGGCATCTGAAGGGCTCTCCCTGTATGATGACCCCCATCTCCCCGGCGCAGGCGGGAGCACCCGGTGGGATGCCGAGGGCACCCCGACCCGGAGGATCGATTTTATCGAGAAGGGGATTCTCAGGGCATTTGCCTATGATCTCAAGACCGCGTACCGGTACGGCAGGGAGAGCACGGGAAGCGCGTCCCGTGGCGGGTATGGAGGTTTGCCGGGGATCGGCCACCACAACCTTGTCGTTGACGGAGAGCGGGGAACCCTGGATGACGAGCGGGTCCTCTCAATCCATAACCTCATCGGTGCCCATACGGCAAACCCCCTGAGCGGGGAGTTCTCGGTCGAACTCTCGAATGCCTTCTTCATGGAAGGCGGGGAGTACCAGGAACCGGTACGGAGCGCCATGCTCTCCGGCAATGTCTTTGATCTTCACCACACCATCGCGGGGCTCGGGAATGACACCCGTAACCTCGGATCGATGATTCTGCCTTCCGTAAGGATACATAACCAGCGCATCATCGGCAAATGAAGATTGCAGGCCCTGTCCTGAAGATACCCATGAAGATCGTTACGATCTTTCCCGTGACAAAAAGCGCCCGCGTTTTTTTATTTATTCCTGCCAACGGTACTGGCACAATGCCCCCCTCAGCATGAACCCGCGGGCATTTTTTTGATTGATGCCTGATATCTTAAAAAAATGGTGAATCCACAATATGAAAATCGACTACCGGACGTATGCGATCATCGCCGCGGGAGGATTTTTTGGGGCGGTCCTGCGCTGGTTCATCGAGGAGCAGATCCCGTCGCTTCCAGGAACGCTTGCGGTCAATTTTCTCGGCTGCATCTTCCTTGGTATCTTCATGTATGAATCGATCTACATCGGGGCGTACAGCCGCGAGACCCGGATCTTCTTTGGCATTGGACTGCTTGGGGCTTTTACCACGTTCTCGGCGCTTGCGGTGCAGAGTTTCGAGGTGTCGCCACCTCTGGCAGTTGCAAACATCGCGGCAAATCTGGTACTCGGGCTCTTTGGAATCTTCCTTGGGCGGTATCTCATCACGTACAACCGGGGGATCTGAATGGAACCCTTCATCCTCGTGGGAATTGGGGGAGCACTTGGATCGATCCTCCGGTTCGAACTCTCGAAACTGCAACCGGTCAGGGGGATCCCGGCAGGTACGGCGCTCGTGAATATTCTTGGGAGTTTTGCGTTCTCACTCGTGGTCTTTGCCGCACTTCCCGGCGGCCTGTATCACCTCATCGGCATCGGGCTGCTTGGCGGGTTCACCACGTTCTCGACCTTTTGTTTCGAGACCTTCCGCATGCTTGAAGACCATGATTATCATACGGTGATTACCAATACACTCATCAATGTTGCAGGCAGCCTCGCCGGAGTATACGGAGGCTGGCTCCTTATCCTGTGGCTGATGTGAGGGGGAAAAATATGCTGACGGACGGAATGTTGTTACGAATCTATGTTGCTGAATCAGTACGCATCAAAGAGAGACCGGCGTACAAGTATCTCGTGGATTATTTCCAAAAGAGAAAATTTCCCGGCTGCACGGTCTTCCGGGGCATGGCCGGGTACGGCCAGGATCTCAAGATCCGGACGGTTGACGTGCTCAACCTCTCGCTCGACCTGCCGGTCATCATCGACGTGGTGGATACCGAAGAGAGGATCATGGCTATCGTGCCTGAAGTTGAAGCGATGGTGGAGCACGGGCTTGTCACCGTCCAGAAGGTGCAGATGGGGCAGAAAAGAGATCTTCAGGGAACACGCGGGGATCCGGCCGGCACGGCGGGCCACCTCTGATAAATGAGGGTATCCGTCACAGCTTGCATTCACGGGAGCCGGCGTTATTTTCGATGTACTCGTGAAGTTCGATGGCCTTTTCCTGCAACTCCCCCGCAAAAATGTTCAGTTCTGTAGCGGCCGTTTTGGACACTTTGCCAAATCCCCGCATATGCCGGGGCTTGATCTCTTCGGCAGCAATGTCAATCGAATAGAGCCGGGAACGTATTGCCCGCGAGATTGGAATGGCCGGAGGATTTTTCAAAATTTTCTGCCGGTCCAGTGTCCGGGTCAATTGGACACGGACACCTGCAATATAGTCTTCAACCACCCGCTGCTGGGCAGCGGTGATGTCGGGGATGTACGAGGGAAATGCAGCCTCCGACCCGGTCTCGTTAAGGATATTCTCGATCTCGCTCAGGATCCGATCGATATGCTCGCAGGTGCCCCGGAGACGGCGCTGCTGGTTCTCGTTCAGGGGGCTGTCATCAGGGGGGGTTGTCACGGTATGTCACCGGACAAACGCTTTCCTGCCGGCATACACGGCGCTGTCCCCCAGCTCTTCCTCGATCCGCAGGAGCTGGTTGTACTTCTCGACCCGCTCGCCCCGGCAGGGGGCACCGGTCTTGAGTTTGCCCGCCCGTGTTGCAACGGTGAAATCAGCGATGAATGAATCAACCGTCTCGCCGCTCCGGTGGGAGACGTTGACGCCCCACCCGGCTCCCTGTGCAAGGCCGATGGTCTCAAGGGTCTCGGTCACCGTTCCGATCTGGTTGAGCTTGATCAGGACCGAGTTTGCCGTATGTTCTTTTATTCCCCGCTTCACCAGTTCCGGGGATGTGACAAAAATATCATCACCGATCAGTTCGATCTTGTTCCCGAGTACGGTTGTCAGCTGTTTCCACCCTGACCAGTCGTCTTCGGCAAGCCCGTCCTCGATTGAGATGACAGGATAGGTATCCACGAGTCTGACATAATACGCAGTCAGTTCTTCGGGTTCCAGGTTCCGCCCCTCACGTTTCAGCTCATACTTCCCGTCATGGAAGAACCCGCTTGATGCCGGGTCGAGCGAGATGCCGATGTCTTTACCGGGCCGGTATCCTGCCTGCTCAATAGCGGCAGTGATGAGTTCGAGCGGCTCCTCGTTGGACGCGACTTTTGGTGCAAACCCGCCCTCATCGCCGATTGCGGTCGGGTACTTTTTCTTTTTCAGGATATCCTGCAGTGCATGGTACGTCTCCGCACCCCATTGCAGTGCGGTGTGGAAATCGGGGGCCCCGAATGGAGCGATCATGTACTCCTGGAAATCCGCGCCCTGCCACCGGGCATGCACCCCGCCGTTGAGCACGTTCATCATCGGGACCGGAAGGAGATACTGGTGTGTCGGGCTCAGGTACTCATAGAGGGGGATCCGGCGGGCCTGTGCCACGGCCCGGGCTGCCGCCATGGAGACACCGAGGATCGCATTCGCGCCGAGACGGGCTTTGTTGGGCGTTCCGTCAAGCGCGATCAGGGTCCGGTCGATGAGGCCCTGTTCGGAGGCGTCCTTCCCGGTAAGGGCCGGGGCAATGATGGTATTGACATTTGCCACGGCAGTGAGGACACCTTTGCCGCCAAACCGTTTTTTGTCGTTATCGCGAAGCTCAACCGCCTCATGAGTTCCGGTCGATGCACCGGACGGAACCGCTGCGCGTGCACGGCTGCCATCGTTAAGGATGAGGTCAACTTCAACGGTCGGGTTGCCGCGGGAGTCAAGGATCTCCCGGGCATGAATCTTCTGGATTGTCATCGTCATTTCTTCTCACTCCTTCGTCTGCATATACTGGCAATAATGGGAATCATATCCGGCATGCCCCGACACAGGGAATACCGGTATCCGCGTCCTGGTCGTTTTACCAGAAGTCATCAGCCCGACCGGGGCAGTTGTGGTGGACCTCATCGCCAGGAAAACAGAAGTCATCAGCCGTTATCGGGCGGTTATGGCGGACTTCATCACCCTATGCTAAAGAGATGTGGGCTTGTGATTTCTTATGGATTTCCCTTTTCGCGCGGCCTTGCAAAAAGTACATACCCTCAGGGTACAGAAATTTTGTATCTGGTGATGGAGTTCACCGCTAACCGCATTCTCGTGCTGATAACTCCTACCCGTGCGACCGGCGCTATATTACTGCCAGTCCGGTCCGGACGGAGAAGACTCAAGGAGGAGTATTCCGATGGCTGACACGAGCACCCCCTCTCCATCACAACCAGCAGATACCGATTCGCTATCCATTCCGGAAAATCTTGTGGTTATCCTGAATGAGGAACGCCACCGGTTCCTTACTCTTGACTCCCGTTATGCAATTCATGCAGAGCGGCTGGGCGAGCTGGAAAAACGTCTTTTGTCGGGACGGTTCCACCTCGCAGTACTCGGGCAGGTGAAGCGGGGCAAGAGCACGCTCCTGAACGCATTGCTTGGCGAAGATGTCCTGCCGAGTTCAGTTGTCCCGCTCACCGCTCTTCCGACATTCATCCAGTACGGGGAACAACGGATGCTCCGGGTGCGGTACAATGACAGCCGCCCGGATACGGTGCTGAAAGGCGAACCGGCGCAGTGGCTGAACAAACAGCTGAATGCATTCGTCACGGAAGATGCCAATCCGAAGAACATCAAAGGGGTGCGCGAGGTGGAGATCGACCATCCCGCTGCCATTCTCCAAAATGTTGTCCTCATCGACACCCCGGGCATCGGTTCGACCTACCGTCACAACACCGAGGCGACAATGAATTTCCTGCCGCAGTGCGATGCTGCCCTCTTTGTCATCTCTGCCGACCCGCCGATAACAGAACTCGAAGTCGGATTCTTAAAAGAGATCAGGAGCAGAATCGGCCAGTTATTCTTCGTCCTGAACAAGGTGGACTACCTGACTGATGCGGAGCGGGAGACCGCGCTTGCATTCTACCAGTCAGTGCTGACCCGCGATGCAGGTATCGATGCCGGTACCCGGATCTTTTCTGTCTCTGCACGGAAAGGATTGCAGGCCAAAGAGTCCGGTGATCCGCAAGGCTGGCAGGAGAGTGGTCTTGCCCGGGTCTTCGATCACCTTATCACATTCCTCGCACAGGAAAAGAACCGGGTGCTCCGTGAAGCAATCGGGAAAAAAGCCTTCGATGTTTTCACTGATGCCCATCTCCGGATGGGTCTTGAAATACGGGCTCTTGAACTCCCGCTCTCTGAACTGGAGAGCCGGCTTTCCTTGTTTGAAACAAAGATCGCAAAAGCAGAACAGCAGCGGATGCATGCGCAGGATATTCTCCTGGGGGACCAGAAGCGGGTCGGGGAGCAACTGCAAGCCTGTATCGAAGATCTCCATGGCCCGTTCCGGGACCGGCTCATGACCATTGCTGAAACTGCAATCTCCACATCGGGCCGGAACCCGGAGCAGGCTGCACAACAGGCAGTGGCAGAGGCAATACCGCCGTGGTTTGAACGCGAGCTCGGCAGGATCTCCGCGATGATGGAACAGGAGATGAGTGGCTGCCTGAAAAGTCACGAGCAGCGGACTGAAGTCCTGAACGAATCCATCCGGAAGGCAGCGGCCGAACTCTTCGAAATTCCCTACCATGCACCACGGGGAGAGGAGGTCTATCGCCTGGTGCGGAAACCCTACTGGGTTGATCATGAATGGGACAGCACTTTTTCCCCCTTCTCCTCCGCCATGATTGAACGGATTCTTCCTGCAACCCTGAGAGAGCAGCGAGCCAAAAACCGACTGAAACAACAGATCGATGTGCTGGTGATGCGCAATCTTGAGAACCTCCGGTATGAGACCCTGCAGAACATCGACACGGCGTTTGGGAAATTCAGCGCAGATCTCGACCTGAACCTTTCCATGACGATAGAGGCAACGCACGGGGCGATCCGGGCCGGTCTTGCTGAAAGGAAGCATAAGGAGGAGGACGCTTCCGGCAGGGTAGCGGAACTGAAGCAGCAGGCAGAGGCGATAAACGCGGTGATCGGCAGGTTCGGGTCCGGCGGATGACCGGATCACGGGGCATGAACGGGTCCACGGACCGGTGCTGGTTGCAGGGTCCGGCCTCGCTTACCGATAACGTATTGTCATCCCGCTCACTATTGGTACAGTGAAATACCATGAGCGATATCCTCATTGCCA
>DUHF01000043.1 GCA_013331015.1 Methanoregula sp. | reverse complement strand
TAAGAAAAGGTATTACCTCTTAAGAGCGAACGCTTCTCCATATGTCGTATCTGGCAAAATCGGATCCAGCAATTGCAGATATCATTGAAAAGGAGAGGCTCCGCCAGGTGAACGGACTGGAGCTGATCGCGTCTGAGAACGTTGTTTCGCGAGCGGTACTCGAAGCAATGGGATCGATCATGACCAACAAGTACGCCGAGGGCTACCCCGGGAAGCGGTACTATGGCGGCTGCGAGTTCCACGATATGGCCGAGAACCTTGCCCGCGACCGGCTCAAAAAACTCTTCGGGGCAGAGTATGCCAACGTGCAGGCGCACTCCGGCACCCAGGCGAATATGGCGGTCTATTTTGCAGCCATCAAGCTGGGAGACAAGATCCTCTCCATGAAACTCAACCAGGGCGGCCACCTTTCTCACGGCTCCCCGGTCAGTTTCACCGGCAAGTTCTACCAGGTTGCCCAGTATGGCGTTGACCCGAAAACCGAGATGCTCGACTACGGGCAGGTAGCGGAGATGGCAAAGAAGGAGAAGCCCCAGATCATGGTCTGCGGTGCTTCGGCCTACCCCCGCACCATTGACTTTAAAGCATTCCAGGAGATTGCCGATGATGTCGGCGCGGTCTGCCTTGCTGACATCGCCCACATCGCCGGCCTTGTGGCAACCGGTCTCCACCCGACCTCGGTCGGCGTGGTTAACTATACGACAACCACCACCCACAAGACCCTCCGCGGACCCCGCGGTGGCGCCATCATGTGCAATGCCGATCTCGGGGTTGCCATCGACAAGGCAGTCTTCCCCGGCATGCAGGGCGGCCCCCTGATGCACACCATCACGGCAAAGGCAGTCTGTTTTGAGGAAGCCCTGAGACCCTCATTCAAGGAATATAACCAGCAGATCATCAGGAACGCCAAAGTGCTTGCTGAGACGCTCATGGCAAACGGCCTCCGGCTCGTCTCCGGCGGTACCGACAACCACCTCATGCTCCTTGACTTAACCGAGCAGGGCATCACCGGCCTCGAAGCCGAGACGGCACTCGGGAAAGCCGGCATCACGGTCAACAAGAACACCATCCCCAACGAGACCAAGAGCCCGTTCATCACGAGCGGTCTCCGGGTCGGCACCCCCGCCGTCACCTCACGGGGCATGAAAGAGGCCGAGATGCGCCTGATTGGTTCCTGGATTGCAACCGTCATCAAGAACATCCAGAGTGAGGCAACGATTAAGGACATTCACGCAAAAGTCGTTGACATGTCTTCGAAGTTTACGCTCTACCCCGAATAACCCTGCGGAGCACCCCCATGACCACGATCCTTGACGGAAAAAAATGCGCGGAGAAGCGCCTTGAACTCCTCAAAGAGGAGATTGGGGAGTCCGGCCTGTACCCCCGGCTCGCAACCGTGATCGTGGGAAACGATCCGGCGTCCCAGATGTATGTCCGGATGAAGCACCGGGCCTGCGAGCAGGTAGGGATCGGTTCTGTGGGCATCGAGCTTCCTGCAGATACGACAACCGAGGCAGTCCTCGATGCAGTCAGGAGGCTCAACGCAGACCCGGACATCAACGGTATCCTCGTGCAGCTGCCCCTGCCAAAGGGCATCGATACCGAGCGGATCATCGATGCGATCAGCCCGGCAAAGGACGTGGACGGGTACCACCCGGAGAACATGGGGCTCCTCTTCTCGGGAAAACCCCGGTTTTCGTCCTGCACCCCCAAAGGGATCATGACGCTCCTTGAAGAGTACCAGGTCCCGCTCACCGGTGCACGGGCGGCAGTGGTTGGCAGGAGTATCGATGTTGGCCGGCCCATGGCGGCGTTGCTCCTGAATGCCGACGCCACGGTTATCATCTGCCACAGCAGGACACAGGATCTTGCCGGAGAGCTCAGGCGGGCAGATATCCTCATCTCTGCGGTTGGAAAAGCCCATTTCATCACCCCTGCCATGGTAAAGCCTGGCGCGGTGGTCATCGATGTGGGCATCAACCAGCTGGACGGCAAACTGGTTGGCGACGTGGACTTTGCTGCCGTGAGCGGGATCGCCTCGGCGATAACACCGGTCCCCGGCGGGGTCGGACCCATGACCATCGCCACCCTGATGGAGAACACCTTCCGGGCAGCAAAGGAGCACGCATGCGGCAGTGCAGAATAAACAAGACCGATATCGGGGGAGACGCCCCCGTCCGGGTTATGGGCGTCATCAACTGCTCCCCGGAATCCTTCTACAACGACTCCTTCATCCCGACAAACGAGATCCACCAAAAGGCCGTGGAGATGGTGGAGGCCGGGGCCGATATCATCGATGTCGGTGCACGGAGCACCGCTCCCCATGCACAGGCCATCAGCCAGACCATGGAGGCTGAACGGATCGATGCCGCACTCAAAGAACTCGACGGCACCGGGTTCACCATCTCGGTCGACACCATGAGCCCGTGGGTGCTGGACGCCTGCGTAAAGCACGATATCCATGCCGTCAATGACATCACCGGGTTCGCATCCCCCGCCTATGCAAAACGGGTAGCCGATGCCGGACTCCCCGCCATCCTGATGGCTACCGACTACCAGCCGGGAGATGCCGTCGGGCTTGACGCAACCCACGCGGCTCTCGCCAATGTCGTGAAGCGGTGCGCGGATGCCGGCGTGGACAACTATGTCCTCGATCCTGCGGTCGGGCTCTGGGTTCCGCTGCGGTCGTTCGATGACGACTGGGAGATCTGCCGGAACTTCGAGAGCTTCCTGAAGTACGACCGTCCGGTCCTTGCCGCGGTCTCCCGCAAGAGCTTCATCGGCGATCTCGTCAGCCGGGAGCCGCAGGACCGGCTTGCCGGGAGCCTTGCCGTCACCCTGACACTCCTGGAGAAAGGGGCGTCCATGGTACGGACGCACGATGTCCGTGAGACCGTCGACACTATCCGGGTATACGAGCGTCTGGTGAAGCAGGGATGAACCGCTCATTTACTGTCTTTGCCCTTGCAACAGGCATCATCGCTCCGGACGATCCTCTTCCTGAACGGATCATCGCTGCGGCCATGACGGCCTGCGGGGGGTTTTTGGACGGCGACATCCTCGTCCTTGCAGAGACTGCCGTCGCCACTGCGGAGGGCAACGTGATCCGACTTGAAGATATCACCCCCACGCCACGCGCCCGCCACCTTGCGGAGAAGTACGGCATGGATGCGGCAGCAACCGAGGTGGTCCTCCGCGAGAGCGATTCCATTGTCGGGGGCATCCCCGGGTTCCTCCTCTGCATGAAAGGCGGGACGCTCCTCCCGAATGCCGGCGTGGATGCCTCCAATGCCCCGCCCGGCTGCGTCACCCCGCTCCCAAAGGATCCCAATGCCAGTGCCTGGCGGATAAGGAACGAAATCGAACAGGCGACCGGGGCAAAGATTGGGGTAATCGTTGCCGACAGCCGGACACACGCAATGCGCTCCGGGTGCAGCGGGGTTGCCATCGGTTGTGCCGGCATCCCCTCGGTCATCGATGACCGGGGCAGAAGCGATCTCTTCGGCCGGAAACTCGAGGTCACAAAAAGGGCCGTCGCCGACAACATCACTTCAGCCGCAGAACTCGTCATGGGCGAGGCGGACGAGTGCACCCCTGCCGCCATTGTCCGGGGGCTCGGGCTGCCCGGATCAGATGACCTCATCGGGGTCGAGTCCATCGCCGCTGACGAGTGCCTCTTCATGGGCGTCTTTGCCAAAGGGCGGAAGTGAGCGGGCACGGTTCATCCATGCCCTCCACCATACCTCACGGATTCGGTCGTATCCGCAAGAGGTATTAAAGAGAAGCGCGAGATTATCACGTTGGAACAAAACTATCAAAAGGAAAATACCATGACGCAAAAACTCTTTGAAAAGATACTGGTTGCAACCGACGGGTCGGAGAAGAACAAGCCGGCGATTGCCGAGGCACTGCGGATTGGCCGCGAATGCAAAGCGGAGGTCCATGCCATCTATGTCATCGACATCGGCATCTTTGAGTCCGCATCGGCAGGAGCTTCTGCTGCGGACGCGTGGGCCCTGTTGCAGAGCGAGGCTGCCACCGCACTTGCCCAGGTCAAATCAAAGGCTGCCGGCATTACCCTTGAGACGGTCATTCTCGAAGGCCACCCGGCAGCACAGATTGTCAAGTATGCAACCGAACACACAATCGATCTCATCGTTATTGGAACGCAGGGGAAGAAGGGCATCGAACGTCTCCTTCTCGGCAGTGTGGCAGAGAGCGTTATCCGGTCGGCACCCTGCCGGATCCTCGTGGTAAAATAATCCATGGAATAAGAGATCTCAGCGTCTCCGGCGCCGGGCAAAATCAATCTTTAATTCCAGCGCTTTTTCTTTTTCAAGGATCGTCTTTTGCGGGGCGGCATCTGCCCGGAGCGCGGCAATCTCCGCAAAATCCCGGATCATGTCCGTCTCTTCATCTTCGGAGAAGTCTTCTGCATCCAGCGGGTCCATGAAATTATCTTCCCCTTCAACCGGGCGGTTGGGCGGCGTAAAGAGGACACGGAACTTTGCCTTGCAGTACCGGCAGTGCGTGGGATATTCGCCCGCAGATCGACTTCCCCGGCTCAGGATCCGGAAGTTCAGGCCGGCACAGTCCGGGCATTGCCACTCGAGGGTGAGACCTTTGATGGTGCCGCTGGTGTCGCGGGACAAGAACCGTTCGAACATGGTTGTACCTGCCCGTATCCGGGGTTTACCCTTGAACTTTTACCTGAATTCCCATTAAAGCTGCCGTGTCCGGGGGAACCGGATCACCCCGGGGGAACCCGATGGTCCCCGTGAAGGATCCGCCACTGCCCTTCCGGGATCAGGATCTCGAACCGGGCCCCTTCACCGGGCGTCCCGGTCTCGCGAATCGACATTCCGGTGATGCCGAGAACCTCCCGGGCGATGAAAAGGCCATACCCGGTATTCTGCCCGATCCCGCGGTCGAAGATCTGTTCCTTGTCACTGTATGGGATCCCCACCCCGTTATCCTCATAAATCACGACCGCACCAGTAGTGGTGAACCGGTGGGAGATCCGGATCGCGGTTGCCGTCCTGCCGTGGCGCAGGGTGTTATCCATGAGATTGAAGAACACCTTCTCAAGCATAGGGTCGGAGAAGACCTCCAGCGCATCCACGTCGGCACTGGTGCTGAGTGCGGCAGGCGAAGTGAGGGCAATAACCCGCCTTAAGATCCCGTCAAGGTTCTGCCACTGGGGTTCCTGGCCACCAACATCCTGGTAATCCCGAGTGAACGCGATAAGCTGCCGGATCGCTTCTGCTGCAATCTCCTCACGCGTAAAAATAGTGGACAATGCGGGATCCCGGGTCCGCTGCTTTGCAAGCTCAATGTTGCCATACAGGGAGGTGAGCTGGTTGTTGATGTCATGCCGTGTTACCGTAGAGAGGAGGTGGAGTTTGCGGTTGGCCTGGAGAAGCGCCTGCATCGTCCGGGTGCGTTCTGAGATATCCCGCACCGCACAGACCATCATCGCTTCGCCAC
>DUHF01000089.1:6288-13369 GCA_013331015.1 Methanoregula sp. | reverse complement strand
CCGGAGGAGTCGGTCGATATCGCGGTCCAGAAACTGGAGCAGTACAATATCAGCGCCCTGCCGGTCATCGATCAGAAGCGTCATGTGATTGCGATCCTCACGGCCATGGATCTCGGGAAACTGTTTGGCGGGAGGTGGCTGAAATGAAGCTCCTGGTCAATTTCTCGCGCGGGAAAGGCAGAAAGCCGATCATTGCGCAGGTGGTCCGCGATACCGGGGTGCTCATCAATGTCGAGCGGGCGCTCATCGATTCTTCGGAAGGGGAGGCGCTCATCGAGGTGCCGGACGAGCAGTGCCAGCTGGTGCGGGACTCGATGGCAAACCTTGGAGCTATTGTCCGGATCCTGGATCACGGTATCCGCCATGATGAGAGCGAGTGCGTGGACTGCGGGGCATGCATCAGTGTCTGCCCCCGCGAGGTCTTCACGTTCGATGATGCATGGAAACTGCGGTGCGAGGAAGGCAAGTGCATCCTCTGCGGTAAGTGCATTGAAGCCTGCCCGCACCGGGCACTCTCGCTCCCGCTATGATCCGGGAGCCGTTCCGGTTCCGGGAGACGTTTGCAACCATCCTTGCAGATGACCCGGCCCATGTTGCGGCGGCAAAGACCGCAATCCTTGCAGCCCGGCAGGTGCTGGAGGCATATATCGCCCGCGACCCTTTTTTTGCTTCAACCTACGAGCCGTTCGAACCGGACTCCGATGACTGCCTTATCCTGCGCATGGCAGAAGCTGCACGGAAGGCCGGTGTCGGGCCGATGGCCGCGGTTGCCGGCAGCATTGCCTGGGCCGGTGTTGAGGCGATGCAGGAGGCCGGGGCAGGCTTTGGCGTTATCGACAACGGGGGGGATATTGCGCTTGTTGCCGACCGGCCGGTCCGGGTCGGGGTTCATGCGGGCAGTGCGGCGCTCTCCAACAAGGTGGCGTTTGTCGTGCCCCCGCAGGATTCGATCCTTGGTATCTGCACCTCCTCGGCAACGGTCGGGCCCTCAGTCTCGTTTGGGATCGCTGATGCGGTGACGGTCTTCTCCCGCGATGTGTCGCTTGCGGATGCGTGGGCAACGTCAGTGTGCAACCGGATCCGGCCCTCGGATCATTCGGTTCTTGCAAGCGTTGACCCTGCGGAGGTTGCCGGAATTTTTGCAATCATGGGAGGGACGGTTGTGCGGTGGGGGGAGCTGCCGCCTTTGGTTCCGGCAGCGGTGGATGAGGGATTGATCAGTGCCGGGGACCGGTGAGTCACCGCGCGATGAGGGAGGGAATGTTTGCGGATATTTCCGGGCGTATATCCTTGAGGAGAATGGGGAGTTCCGGTTCTCATATTTTTTAAGCAGAAGTGCCAGGTAACCGCAGTCATCCATTTTTCGTGATAGTACCGGTTCAGTGCTTCACTTTTTTTACCAATTGCCCAAGAAAAGAAAACGATCTGAACCGGCAGCGGGCGCCGGATAAAGAACGGGGTATGAGCAGCATCAGGAATATCCGGGTGGCTCTTCAACGGAGGTTCTTCTCAAACGGCCAACGAGGGGAAAAAGAACGATTGGTGAGAGTTTGTTCCGGTTCGTCCCTTCCGGCACTTCGCCCGGGAAGGGCTTTAAAAAAAACGTAATTTTGTCCCGGTCGTTTCGGTCCTTCGTTGGGCCGGTTGGTTGGAAGATTGTCAGGGTTATTGACTATCCAAAGGTAATAGTGAAAATTTACAGGATACTGGCAATTGCCAATTGCCAAAAACACTATGCACAAACGGGGGGATGATCAAGGATCCTGCAAGTGAGGCAGGGTAAAGATCATCCGCTTTTTTTTCGATCCCGTCCCCCGGTTACCGGTGACGATCCTGTTCAGACAGGTATTTGGGATCATCCGTTTCATTTTTGCGTTGTTCTTTTGTTCTGCTCTCGGTACATTTATTATAAAAGGCGTGGCACTTCAGGCGATCTGCGATCCGCTTCACAAATCCACATTACTTTTTTGCGGGTTCTGGGGCGGATTCTGCATTCCCTCGTCTGCGTCGCTTTGCTCCCTGCTGCGTTCCCATTCCCCGTCCGGTATTCGGACCTTTTCCCTGGGGCCCCGTTCCATCTCGTCCTGGCATCGATACGCTCCTGGTACCTGTTCTGGCACCATACCTCTCAAATGCGCATAATTATTTAAAACACATGGCTGGAAACAGATTTTATAATGAGGGGCGCAATCCCGAATAAAACCGGGGGGAAGAAGGCGCAGGCAGGACCGTGAAGTGATGAGGTTTGATGAAGGGGGTACCTGGTTTCCCTCCCGCTTGCCACCCGTTCGTCTTCGTTCATCAACCGGACTCCTGTCCCGGTCCGATCATTCCGGGTCCGCGTGCCTTCATTGACTCCCCGCTCCCTGAACGCTGGGGCAATCATGATCGCAATTGATTTTTTTGCCGGCCCCTGCAAAAAACAATCCCGGAGATTCTCCGCTGCAAAAAAAATAAAATTTTTTCCCAGGTTCATACTCCCTCCACACCCTCCCCAAATTCCCTCCAGAATTTTTACGAATTTTTCCAGAACCAAAATTTTTTCACAACAAAAAAATTTTCAAAAAAAAATTCCCGCTGCGCTAAAAAAACCCGGCCAAATCCCGCAACTCCCACTCCGAAAAACCCCCAAAAATCCCCCTAACCCGGAACCCCCATTATCAGAGATCAGACCATTCCCAATCCGGGCCAGATACAGGCTCCGTTGTACTAGTTTTCCACAACGGGACCCTGTACGAGCCCGGATCCGGATCCTCTGACCCCCTGTTTGATCGAAAACTCCTGGATGATCTCGCATAACTGGGAGTCCGGATGAGGACCTGCGACGTGAGACACACATCTCTCGCCGGAGAATATCCCTCAGCCGGTTACCGCCGATCCAAAAAACAGGGTCTCCTTCATCGGACGTGCCCCTGCAGGACTTTTGGCCTGACCGGCCGCTGTACCGTTGCACTGCGTGGATATTTCAGGGCACGCCGGGAGAGCCGGATCGACAATCCGGAACTGAAATGACCGATCCCGGAAAACAGGGTGCTGTTTTTGCACATGAGGTTGTCAGAATAACCTCCGGAAGAGGCGAACGGAGGTCAAAATGGCCCCGGCCGGGCACAGGTATGCCGGGGAATCACCGCCCATCCCCGATCCCTGACTCCGGAAAAGAACATACTCCGACGGAGAAGTTACACCCCGAAGGAAAACCGATCCCAAAAAAACAGGGTCTCCTTCATTGGACGTGCCCCTGCAGGACTTTTTGCCTGACCGGCCGCTGTAGCGTTGCAGTGCGTGGATATTTCCGGGCACGCCGGGAGTGCCGGACCGACAATCCGAACCTGAAATGGCCGATCCCGGAAAACAGGGTGCTGTTTTTACAAACGAAGTTGCCATAATACCCTCCGGAAGGGGTAAACGGAGGTCAAAATGGCCCCGGCCGGGCACAGGTATCCCACCACCCCTTATTACCTCCATCTTTTAGGGAGGAGAAAGATCCCCCGGGGATCCTGGTGAGGCAACCTGGTAGCAGGGCATTTCAGCCGGACATGCGCATCGCAGATCCTGTTGAAGATCGTGAAGCTGAAAACGGCTCCCGGCTCATACCGGTAGTGCTGGACCATGCCCCGCTTCATTGCTACCGGGTCTGCCGCTTCCCGGGCTTTGACCGGCAGGCGCCCGCGGGTCATGGCCGGGCTCCGGAGGTCCAGCCAGACTTTTTGGCCGGGCTGTGTTCAACATCTGTTCCGGATATTCCGGGGAACGGTTCGTTTGAGTCTATGGCAACATCTCCCTGCATCATTGATCAGCCGGTTTGTCCGGTCTTACCGGACGAACCGATCATGACAATGGTGTTCCGGAAAATTATCTGCAATGAGATATACGCTTTGTAGTCTGGAGGGCGGGAGGATTCGCGTGCTGAATGGCTTGCGCTGGTGGTGGTGAATTGTTAAAAAAAGGTGAGGGACCGATAGCCGGACGCCACCAGCCCTTATGAATACCCCGGGTTCTCCAGGTACTCCTTGCCATCACGGAACGCAGAACCGCCCGAGAATGTGGCAACCGCCTTCTCCCCGTCATGGATGACAATGACCGGCTTTGAATTCCGGATAAGGAAGTGCATCTCCAGCAGGTCAACCTCATCGATCTTCAGGCCGGCGCGGAGTGAGGAGGCCGGTTCCAGATCAAGCTGTTCCAAAATAAGGATATCCGGCACGATCCGGAAGAAGTAGAAGAAGACCTGGTACGCGTTCAGCAGATCGGAGATGAAGAGTTCATTACGAACCTCCGGCTCAAGCTCACCCAGGTGTCTGACGATACAGGGCACATCGTCATCGCAGGCATCAAGGATACCATCCACGATCTCCACGAGTTCGTGGAACGGGCGGGGGGATCCGGCAGTGCTCATGAGAGAATATGGGACCCGCAATTTAAAATAGCCACCGGGATTTTTTTTATGGCAACCAACAACAACCCTTATTCTCCACCCCGCAAGATGAATACAGGTGAAAGCAGAGGATGTGGACTGGCTCGTCTACCACCGGATTCCGGAAAATGCCGTCATCACCGAGAAGGAACTGTGCAAATCCTGCGGGCTGGATGCCGCAGATCTCAACCGTTCGCTTGGCCGGCTCGAACGATCCTGCCTGGTCGAACGCTCTGAGGGGGGCATCCGCATGCTCAACTTCGGTGAGGCACTCCTCCGCAACCAGTGCAAATACGAACCCGGCCTGCCGTATACGATAGAGAACGGCATCATAAAAGCAAGGAAGAACTAACATCATGCCCGACCATGAAACCGCAATACTCAGGATCGGTCACCGCCCCGAGCGGGACCAGCGTGTGACCACCCATGTCGGGCTCACCGCCCGGGCGCTGGGCGCCAGGGGAATGTACCTTGCCGCATCCGACAAAGGCGTGGTGCAGAGCATCGATAATGTTGTTGAACGCTGGGGCGGGGAGTTCTTCTGCCAGGACAACGTGAAGTGGCGCTCCTGCATTAAGGAGTGGAAAGCAGACGGCGGCACGGTCGTCCACCTCACCATGTACGGCCTTAACCTGCCGGACGTGATCGAGGAGATCCGGCCGCAGCAGAAGATCCTCGTCATTGTCGGTGCCGAGAAGGTGCCCGGCGAGATCTATGGTCTTGCCGACTACAATGTCGCTGTCACCGGCCAGCCGCACTCCGAGATCTCGAGCCTCGCCCTCTTCCTCGACCATCTTGCCCGGGGGCAGAATCTCGCGCTCGATTTCCCCGGTGCCCAGATCAAAATCATCCCCTCAAAGGCAGGTAAGCAGACGGTGGGGCTGTGAACGAGCGGGTGCTCATTGCCGGGTTTGCCACCCGGCATGTGGCTCAGTCCGCCGCAAAAGCGGGGTACGACGTCTGCACGGTCGACCATTTCTGCGACCAGGACCTCTCCTGGTTCACCAAAGACCATGAGAAGTTTACCGATCTTGCGGACCTTCCCGATGCCATCAGCCGGATCCTGCGCCGGCGCAAGTTCGATTATTTCGTCCCGACCTCCGGCGCCGAGATCCTGCCGGTAACCATCCCGCTTCTCGGAACAGATCCACGATCCATCCGCAGGTTCATGGACAAGCTCGATACCCAGCACTTCTTCGAGGAGATCTGTGTGCCGGCCCCCCGGATCCTTCCCGAGGGTGAGTATCCTGCCATGGTCAAGCCCCGTACCGGTGCCGGGGGATGGCGGAACGCGGTTATTGACACCGATGCGGCAATGGCGGCATGGCGGGAGCTGTACGGGGATGTCCCGCATATCCGGCAGGAGATCATTGACGGGGTTCCGGCAAGCGTCTGCTGCATTGCAACCGGCTCGCAGGCAATGGCTGTTGCTACAAACGATCAGATCCTCCGCGGCGGGAACGGCGAATCAGCGTACGGGTTCTCCGGGTCTGTCACCCCCACCCAAAATCCGGCGCGGGAAGAGATGCAGGCTCTTGCCGGGTGGATTGCAGCAAAGAGCGGCTGCGTGGGAACGATCGGTGTTGATTTTGTCATCGGCAACGAAGGGCCGGTCGCAATCGAGGTGAACCCGCGTTTCCAGGGCACGGTGGATACCATTGAGATGGCAACCGGTGCAAACCTCTTCTCCCTCCACCTCAACGCGTGCCAGGGAATGCTGCCACCCGAGTCGCCCGCCGCCACGCAGGTTGCCTGCCGCTCCATACTCTTTGCTGATAAGGACATCACGATAACCGAAGACCTGAGCCGTTTCAGGGAATTTGTCTCAGATATCCCGTGGCCGGGGACATCCTATGAAGAAGACCAGGCGCTCATCAGCGTGTACGGGTGGGGCCCGGACCATGAAACTGCACGGGCCGTGCTGGATAAACATATTACCACAGTCCGACAATATATGCGCTGATGGATTCCACTGAAGAGACGCTCAATAACCCGGCAATCCGCGCCTACCTCCACCGACTTGTGGGAGACGAGGGGCTCAACCTCCTCGAACGCTTCCCTGAAGGCGGGGAATTCAGCGATGAGGAACTTGCGGCAAAGACCGGGATCAACCTAAACTCGGTGCGGCACACCCTCTATACCCTGTACGAACGCCGGCTTGCCGAGTACCACCGGATCAAGAACAACGAGACCGGCTGGCTCACGTACCTCTGGCAGTTGCGCAACGATCACATCTACAATGCTCTCCGGGACGACATGGAGACGGTCCTTGACAAGCTCTCGCGCCGCGAGAAGTACGAAGAGGAGAACGACTTCTACATCTGCAAGGACTGCCACGTGATCTTCACGTTCCCGATCGCGATGAACAGCGACTTCAAGTGCCCCGAGTGCGACCAGCCGCTTGGCCATTTCGACAACGAGATGCTGCTCAAGGCACTCAAAAGCCGCATCGACTCGATCAAGAACTCGCTGGGTCATGCCTGACCGCACAACACCCTCGTACGAGAAGCTGCTGCAGGATGCCGGGTGCAGCGCAAAGGTCATCGCCCACTGCAGGGCAGTTACGGAATGTGCCCTTGAGTATGCAGGGGGCAACCCGGCAATCGATTTTTCGTTAGTTGAGGCAGGAGCCATGCTCCACGATATCGGCCGGGGCAGCACCCATGC
>DUHF01000089.1:5685-6239 GCA_013331015.1 Methanoregula sp. | reverse complement strand
GACGAGTGCACGCTGCTTGGCCTTCTCCCCCGGGACTGCATCCCGACAACCATAGAAGAGAAGATCGTCTGCCACGCGGACAACCGGATTGCCGGGCACCGCCGGACCACGATCGAGGAATCCCTTGCCTCTGCCTCCCACCTCCCAAAAAAGGCACGGAAGCGGATGTACCGGCTCGCGCTTGAGGTGGAGCTGTTGTGCGGGAGAGTGTGAGGATCTCCCCGTTCTGGCGGGGGCCAGAACCTGCGATTATTTTTTTTTTGGAATCGTCACATTTCAGCGACTGATTTCTTTCACGAAGTTCCCATTCCCGCCATCCCTGCCCCGAAGGAGACTCAACAGTGCATGTTTCACGGGGAGAGCCCCGGCACGGCAGCGGGCGCCCGTGGCTTCATCGCAATCGAATCCAAAAAGGGGGATCAGGATTTCCCATGAAAATCAGAAAAAAAGATGATGGGGGCTGATGCCCCCAAACCCCCATTTGCGAAGAACGGCCGCCGCCCCGACGGGCGCCCCGCGGCGACTTCAATGAGCGGTATTCCTTGTACGGTAAT
>DUHF01000089.1:0-5639 GCA_013331015.1 Methanoregula sp. | reverse complement strand
TTCATGCCTGTTTCTACAGAGCAAACTATTGTTATCGGGAGTTGCAGCCACCTGCGGCAAGGTCGGATTTTAAAAATCACTCGTATGCTCCCAGAGACCTAGGAGTACACCACACCTGCTGAAACGCTCGAAATCAGGACGCGCGAGAGAATCATCCGGATCCCGCTCATGAAAACTTCGGCTGGAGATCGGTAACCCGCCTTTTTCTCCCACATCATGAGCCGGGTCCGGAACAATGAGACCGGCTGGCTTTTTTTTGTCATCTCACATTTCCCGATATCACGGGGGATGACCTCCTGATAGATTTTTCTTTGGGACTACCTGGACAGAATGACAAATTACCCTCTTTTCCCAGTCTGGTCATCTTCGACTTCCAGCGCTTCAGGGCCCGACTGGCACTGCAACATATTGGTACCGGAGCGGAGAACGATCTCATTCATGGGGAACCGCAGGATATTCCGGATACCCCCGGCGGTCGAGAAGTTCCGCATATCTTTTCCATACGCGATGAGGGAGGGAATAAAGATCGGCTCGTCAACCTCCCCCTGTTCCCGGACATACGACAGGCGGTGAATGGAATACAGCCCCAGCAGGAATGAAAAAACAAAGAAGAAATCCCAGTGCTGGAGATGGAGTGTAGGGATGGTGATGTTTACGCCGGGGCTCTTCCATACCAGGTTCCAGACCAGTTCGCATTCGGCAAGATTATCGACAAAATATCCCCCCACGATCGGAGATATGCCGGCAGCCAGTGCCGTGAATATGCTGATCCCTGCAAGATAGGAAGTTGCTGACCCTTTCGGTGCAAGTTTCAGGCCAATATTTCCGGCTGCAAGAGTGACACCGGCAGCGGAAATCCCCATAATAATATGGATGATGACCAGAAGTGGCATCGTCATTGCATGGGGTTCGGGCAGGTTGGTAAAGGTCAGGGCAAGGAAACAGAGTATGAACAGGGGGCCGGCAACATTGAGGGCCGACTTGTTGCTGAACCGGTCGGTAATCGAGCCCCAGAGCGGAAAGGACAGGATGCTGCATAACTGGCTCACGATAGACAGGAGGATGACCAGGGTGATATCAAGAGACAACCGCTTCAGAAGGTATACCGTGAGAAATGGTGCGGCAAGATTGACGGCAAAACTCCAAAGACTCAGGAAGAAAATCAGGTTCCGGAAATTGGCATCAGCGTACCACTCGGTCAACCGACAACGCAGCGGGATGCCCGGTGTCGATATCATTTGGGGTTCAGGGGTTTTTATCAGGTAGTAGGTTCCCGCAAGGCCGATGAGGCTCCCGGCAAGAAAGATCAGGGAGTAGCCATAGGCCGGGGTCAGCTGGTCATCGCTCTGCCAGATATCGAGGAAAAAACTGGCACAGAGGCTGAGCACCGTTGCGAGCCCAAATGAGAGTGCCATCCTCCGTGAGAAGAACATGCCGAGGATCTCGTTGGGGATGAGGTCCCGCATCCAGGATTTCCAGCTGCAGTGCTTGACAGACGATATGCATGAATACAGGATGAGGAAGAAGACAAGGTAATAGATCCCGGCCTGGGGTGAGAACATGATGGGAATCAGGGCAATAATAACCCAGAGCCCGCGGGAAAAGAGCGTTGCAACCACCGTAATGAGGCGACGGTTCCGGATTTTCTCAATAAGCCCTACCGCGGGGATCTGGATCAGCTCCGCAAGCGCCGGAATTGCCGCGATGAGTCCGATCACAAGGTTGGATGCGCCCAGTTCAAGGGCGAATGCGATGAGGAAGATGCCACCGGTCAGGGTGATGAAAGCATGCGTCGTGAGGCCATCGAAGATAATAAGCGATAATCCCTGCTCAACCTCGTCTTTTGAGAGTTCGGGGGATGGGTTGAGTGGATTCATCAGGTATCCGTTCTGTCAGGGTCGTCCGTTGAGCCGCAATTGAGGCCGGAAATATCTGGTAATTGTGTCTGTTTGGAAGAATATAATCTGTACGTCCAAAAAAAACAGAGATTGATGAAGGGAAGAATAGAATAGGTCCATTAATCATCGCCCGGAAGACCGATGAAAAAGGGAGAGGGGGGATGGCATTTCCTGCCCAGCCGGAATAAAAAAAGGCACGTCTCCCAAACCGGGGGAGTTAAAAAAAATACTTGGAGAAACGATTACATTTCCGTTTCAAGAAAATTCAGGTGCAATGAGATCCAAATGGATCAAAAATAACCGTGTTTTTTGGACTGAAGAACAATGGTTCAAGAATAAAACGTGTTTGGGTCGTCATCAGGTATGGGGGTAAACCATGAGCTTGGTAAACAGCCTCATGGGGGCTGCCGCCCACAAAAATGCCTGCATGATGAGGTTTTTTTATTCCTGATGGGGATCGGTGTGACGCTGTGCCGGGTCGCACCCGGGCAAGGCAGTTGCAGGGATTTCCAAGAACCGGGTAAAAGTATTCATCGTACGCGCCTGTTTCAACAAAGAATCTTTTGTCTTTGACAAGGGAAAAAAAACCCGCTGGATAATGGAATTTTTAAAAAAAAAATGGGAGAGGAGCCAGAAAAGATCAGAATACTCCTGACGTTTGTTTGGGGCGCAAGACATCGCACCCGCGTAACGTTCCCTGGGGTAGTGGCAATAATTGTACCGGAACCGGGCCGGAATTTTTGTCATGAAAACAGACATGATGCCAAAGAGCCACAAGCATACAAAATGAACCTGTCTCTGGCATTTAACCGGGAAATGTCCGGAAAATTTCCCTGCGGTGTGCCTGCGGCAGGGCCCGGATCGCGTTGTTGGTCCTGCGGAGCATGGGCACCCGGCCCTAGAAGCCGGCCAGGACTTCCTGCTGAAACATGATGGCTGCGATGCAGAGCAGGAAGATGCCAAATATCATCCTGATCCGGGACTCAGTGATAGCGGGGGCGATCCGGGTTCCGATATACGCACCGGCAGCAGCTCCGGCCCCGAAAAATGCAACCAGCGGCCACGCGATCTGGTTGTACGCAATGCTCACCGATGCTCCGGTTATCGCAACGACAATGATGGCGAACATGGAGGTGGCAACCGCATAATGCAGGGGGATGCCGGCCGTTAAGAGGGCCGGTACAAAGACTGCCCCGCCGCTCGTCCCGGTCACCCCGCTGAGGAGGCCCCCCATTACACCCCAGACGATGAGATGGGAATACCAGACACGGTTGACTGGCTGGCAGCACTGGTTTGGGATACACGCGGTAAGAACAAACGATGGCCCGAAGCGGACATCCTTGAGGAACCGGAAGCGGGGCAGCAGCATCTCGAGCGAGATGAGCATAAGCATGAGGCAGAAGATCAGGACAATGATCCGGGCATCGATAAGCGTGGTGATGTAGGAGCCGGCCATGGATGCAGGGATGGCAGGTATCATGAGAACCCCGGCCACCTTGTAGAGGATCAGTCCCTGTTTCCGGTAGAAGAACGAGGCCGATACCGCGGTAAAGACCATGGTCGCGAGGCTTGTGCCAATCGCCATCCGGGGATCGAGCCCGAATACCAGGGTCAGGGCAGGGACAAACAGAAATCCCCCGCCAAGCCCGATGATGGCGGCAATGATCCCGATTATGGACGATATCAGGAGAGCTGATACGTATTCAATCACGGGAAATTCCCTGCCCCCTTATGGACTGGATTTGCCACCGGCGACTGCAGGGCCCGGCTGATAAAGGGGGCATGAACCGTCCTGCAGCTCCCGCGCCGGGCGCACGATGCAGGGGTATCCGTTTTGTTCTGCAACCATCCCTGCACTCCGGCACTCTCAATTGTTGATCCCCCTGCCCTGATCCGGGTCCCGTTTGTCTGCAGGAGTTCCCGGTTTTGCGAAGCCGCATTAAGTGATGGTCGCCGGATCCGGGCTGGCCCTGCTCATGCAGGCTTTCCCCGGTTTCCTTTCCCTTGAGGAGGTCATACCCCACGGTCCGCAGAACTCTCCCAGAATACGCTGGTCCTGGTACGATCGTTCTTTCCTGAACCGGGGGGTAGCGCCCCCTACCACAGCTTCACCCGTTCGAGCTCCGCACCAATGAAGGACCGAAGGGACTCATCCTCGTCGGGATCCGTGTGCAAATTCTTCAGCTCCAGCATTGCACTGAAACTCCGGATGGTGGCCAGCGCCGAGGCGGCACGCTGACGGTTTTCCGGCAGCTCGTTTCTATCCCTGAGACGGTTGATGAGTGCTTCGACCGAACGTCCGCTCCGCAGGTTACGCAAGCTGTCGATCGCGTGAAGTCGTATTTCGGGGTTCCTGTCATCGCAGCACGTGATGAGCGACCGTACTGCCCGGGGATCCCCGCTGTTCCCAAGCGCAACGATCGCCCAGATACGCACGTTTGGACTTGAGCTGTTCATTGTCTTTTCGATGAGCCGGTAGATCCCATCCGTTCTTGACAGGGAGCTGTCCCATTCATCGATCATTTTATCTGAGATCATTCCCATGATAGTTTTCCTCAATAGTTGTCAGAACACGGTTCCGTTCCTGTCGTTTGCCGACGGAAAGTTCAATTATGAACGAGCAAAGAAGAGCAGCCGCTTAGCCAATGCGGTGTTTACCGGCCGGTATGCCATTTCCGGATTCACGGTGTTGTACATTGTTTCAGTGTTATGCCCCGGATTATAAATAATTAATCATGATAGATCCGATTAACCAGCATCGGGTGCTAGGGTTGCCAGACGTAACGTATTGAAAAAGGTACAGTCCACAAAGCAGGGGAATTTGCGCTTCTGCCGGGTCAGGCCATGGCGTGGTAATCCCCCGGACGTGATCAGGGATTAGATGATGACCTGCCTGACCTGGGGCAGGGCACGGATCGCTTCGATGACCCCGTGGGGCAGGGGCTCTTCGACAATGATGACCAGTTTTGGTTCTTCGGAGAATTCGGGATCGGTGACGAAGATCTGCCGGATGGAGAGCATATGTTCTGTGAGCACCTTCACCGCAGCGCCGACTATCCCGCGTTCGGCTGCATTTTTGGGCAGTACGGTTATCACCGTGAAACCGAGCGTTTCGGCAACCTTTGAGAGATCCGGCGTTGCGCGCATGTTGATGAAGATCTCGCGGAGCATCGGGCGTTCAAGAATCCGCCGTGCTGTCGAATCCACCACCCGGCGGTCGGAGCCGATCGCCTTTGCAACGGCCGTTGCCGGCACCTCGATACCATTGCAGCTGATCCGCCCGTCTTCAGTCACCCCGAAGCCGTTCTCGAGCAGGAACCGGACCACGCGACTCTGGGAGGGGGAGTCGGCAAATTCGTGGATGATGTCAGACCACATACACACCACTGGGAATAGCGCATATAAATATACACCGATGCTGTTTTGGTATCACCTTTGCCGGTCATTGACCGGCCACGGGCAGGATCGGTAATCCGGCCGTGCAGGGAGATCTGGCGCGATATTAAAAAATAAAAAATTTCCCCGTTGCACTGGAGAGTTCAGGGAATAGTTTTACACAAGTTTTTATTAGATAGACAACCTCTTTGTTATGGCACAAGGGCGAGGGTAGCCAAGCCAGGTCAAAGGCGCTAGGTTGAGGGCCTAGTCTCGTAGGAGTTCTTGGGTTCGAATCCCATCCCTCGCATATCATTGCGAAGCCCGAATCGTTTTGGTTCTTTTTTCTCAAGATTTCCTCAATCA
>DUHF01000327.1:1975-7923 GCA_013331015.1 Methanoregula sp. | reverse complement strand
CAATAAAGGCGGTCTTTATTTATCACCGGATTTCGTTTCCTCTTATCCATGACCTTGCAGCACTCATAACGATCCTGATAAAAAATGAGATCTCTGTTCCTGACCAGATTAAAGAGTCTGCAAGGCTGACACGGTTTGCCGTTGCAACCCGGTATCCCCATATCCTCACGCCGGTTAAAGAGAACGAGTATCTGGAGGCAGTCAGACTTGCCGGTGACGTGCTGCACTGGAGCGAGAGCATTATCCTGGTGCCAGAGTAGCGAGAAGATGAAAAAGCTCTTCGCAATTTCCGGTGGTTAGGGGCGATAATGAATTCATCATCCAATCGTGGAGCGTGAGCCGCCGGAGGGGGACGCGGAATCCACCGCAGGGGAGTGACATAAAGCCCCCATCAACAGGTTGAGGGATCCCGGTTACCCCCACCGATCAGAAAAGAGAGAGAAAAAACCTACTCAAAGAGCCAGCCGAGATCCTCGAGCTCCTCGATATGCGAGATCTGGCTCGTGATATCAGCAGACTTCGGGATCTCGATCTTGGCCACGATCTTGTTGGAGCCGCCAAAGGTGTCAAGCGTTGCCCCAAGAGCAACAAGGTCCCGTAAGATCTCGTCCTGCATCCGCTTCCGGTCGCCCTCGCCCAGCTCCGCGATGAGCTGGAACTCGGGGTGCTTGAGGATCGCCGTCTTGTTGATGGTCACCCCGCTCTGGCTATCCATGGCGGCATCGAAGGCTTCCCGGCGCATCCGCTGGTTCTCCATGTGCGAGTAGATGCGATAGCCGGTCTTGATGGAGGCTGCAATCTCATCGATCCTGGCAACAATCTGGTCCACCATCGACTCCAGGTTGTCCTGCGCATGGGTGATGGCAAAAAGGTGGAAATCATCGGTATAAATCCACTGGATCTCGGTGGTATTGGCTTTCTTGTAGATCCGCTCGGTGATATGCCAGGCCCCGCGCCGGAGCCGGAGGCCGAGGATCGTCAGGTCCGGTGATTTATAGGCCTGCACCGGGTAGACCTGGAGGTCATCGACCATGGACCCGGCAGTGTCGCGGAATTCCCGGATAAAGAGCTCGAAGTACCGGGTCTTCGGGTGGGGGGGTTTTAAGACCACACTGTCAAAGACCTTCCACTTGTATTCCATCACCTGCTGGATCTCGATCTCGTCACCAACATCGACAAGGTAGGAATGATCGATATGGTTCTTGCCCGATCTCTGATACTCGTGATAGATCACTTCGGTCATGATACTATCTCCCTCGCAGGGGATCTCTGGATGCCGTCCCCGTCAGGAAATCGATCGCGTGCAGGTGGTTCGACAATTTCAGCCTGTTAATAACTTTACCCTGCCAGTTATTTGAGTGCTTTGGTTGGTTCTCTCCCCGATATTCCACTACCGGACTGGAGAGGCCGGCTCACGGGCGGCAGGGCAACGTGTATCTGGTACCCGGGCCTACCCGGTACTGGAAATATCCGGGATCCTTATGACCGACGACCGGGCAGTATGGGACGAGGCATACCAGCGGCGCAGGAATATCTATGGCGGAGTTGCACAAGGTATTCCCCCTATGATCCCGGGCGCAAGGGTCCTGGAACTCGGGTGCGGCAATGGCAAAAACACCGGCATGCTCCTGCGGGAGGGATACGAGGTGGTGGCACTGGACTTTTCCCGGGCCGCAATCGTTGCAGCCCGGGCCGGCCTTCCGGATCGCGGCCCGGGCCATGCCGTGCTTGCAGATGCCCGCTTCCTCCCGTTCCGGCCGCAATCCTGCGATGCCGTGACCGCCCGGCACATCATCGGCCATATGACCCGGGCCGGCCGGGTTGCAATCGCAGAAGAAATATTCCGGGTACTCCGGGGGGGCGGGACCCTGTACTTCACTGCCTTCTCCCGCGAGGATTTCCGGTACGGGCAGGGCACGTACCTGGAGGAGGATACCTTCCTTCGCGGAGACGGCATCAGCACGCATTATTTCTCTGATGATGAAGTGCCCGGACTCTTCTCATCCCTCACCTGCCAGTCCCAAACGACTCGCACGTGGGACCTCCGGGTCCGGGGAAAAACCTACGGGCGGGCCGAGATCCATGCCGTCTTTTGCCGGCCGGTACCGTAAACGCCAACCTGTTCCTTTTTATTCCGTAACCGCCCATCTTCTAAAAAAAGGAGGAACATCCGTATGAAGTATATTCCAGT
The DNA here is from genome assembly GCA_013331015.1 of Methanoregula sp. Lineage (GTDB taxonomy): Archaea > Halobacteriota > Methanomicrobia > Methanomicrobiales > Methanospirillaceae > Methanoregula > Methanoregula sp11803u. The sequence continues at coordinate 5,732 of DUHF01000327.1, read as the reverse complement.
CTTAATCTGCGTATTCGCACTCATCTTTTTAGTTTCTGCGGCTGCCGCTGTCGGTGGCGACGAGGGATGGATCGAGGTGCGCTGTAATGTTGATGGAGCAAGCGTCATGTTCAATGGCGAATTCAAGGGAGTGACCGCCGGCGGCATGCTCACCGTCCCGGTGTACACGACCGGAAGCCCGTACACCAGTGTCACGGTCGAAAAAGCCGGGTACAATTCCTACTCGGGATCGCTCACGATGCCTGCCGCAGGCCAGACCACCACCACCTATGCCACCTTAAACCCGATCCCGACCCAGCCCACGCCGACCCAGGTACAGTACGGATGGATCTCGGTTGATTCCCAGCCGTCCGGGGCCCAGATCTACTTCAACGGCAACTACCGGGGACTCGCCCCCCTGACCATCAACAGTGTCTGGCCCGGGAGTTACACCATCCGGGCCGAGATGAACGGGTACCACAGCTACTCCACCACGACCACCGTCTCGTCCGGCATGCAGTCGAATGTCTACTGCACCCTCTCGCCGATGGATACGGCCGGCTCCCTGTACGTGACCTCAACCCCCTCAAACGCCAACATCTACCTGGACACGGTGTACAAGGGGCATACCCCCATGACGATCTCAAATATCGCGGCCGGCACGCACATCCTCGAAGTTGACACGGCCGGTTACTATGACTGGAAGTCCACCGTTGATGTTCCCGCCGGTGGCACACGGACCATCTCGGCCACACTCAACCCGATGCCCTCAAGCACGGTCGGCTGGATCTATGTCTCATCGAGCCCCGGCGGGGCATCCGTGACCCTTGACGGCAATGCAGTCGGCCAGACGCCCAACACCGGTTCACTCAAGCTCAACAATGTTGCAAGCGGCGAACACACGGTTGCTCTCTCGCTTGCCGGGTATTCCCCGTACACGGCACGTACCAGCGTCTCGCCCAACACCGTCTCGGAAGTGAGCGCCATCCTCCAGCCCGCGGCACCGGTTTCCGGCACCGGGGCCCTTGAGGTTACCTCGACTCCCGCGGGAGCAAACGTTCTCATTGACAACCAGTTCATGGGCATCACCCCCCTCAATCTCTACGCAGTTGCGTCCGGCACCCACACGGTGACCATCCAGATGGCCGGGTACACTGATTATTCCACAACCACCCCCGTGAATCCCGGGGCAACCAGCACGGTCTCTGCCGCTCTGGTACCGGCAACCTCACCCACCCAGAAGTCCCCGCTTCCCATAATGCCGGTCCTTGCTGCACTCGGGTTTGCAATCGTCATGGCCAGCCGGAAATTCCGGTAACCAATCCCTTTTTTTCTCTTGGAGAAACACGCATGAACCGGCAGGGTTTACACCCAGACGATAAAAATCGGATGAATATCTGAATATTGCCGTCCCCGCCCGGATCCCTGCACTCATTACGGGGGCGGCAGCGCCCGGGAGCGCCCGCGCAATGGTCGGGGGCTTGCGGGTGCGACAGGGTGTCATATGCGATATCTGCGAGACGGTTCGACGGGTGAACCCGGTTGGGGCGTTTTTTAAAGGAAAAGAAAAAAACCGGATTGAAACCGCAACACAGGCGCCCATTTTTGGCTGGCGGCAGGAATCGTAATGGGGGGTATGGGGGCAGTTTGCCCCCATCATCACTACTAAGGTCTTCTCCAGAGCAAAAACATCTTCAGTTTTCCTGACCTTCCACATGCCGCAGATTGCCGGGCCCGGCGTTACCCTCCACCTTCGCCCAGCCTGTCCGCCATGCTCAAATACCGGCCCGGTCAAAGAACAAATCAACCATGTGCGGCCGGTACTCCCTCATCTGCATTGACGATCTCGGCAACCGGTTCCGGGTCCACAACCCGATGATCGGCGCCCGCTCGAAGTTCAATGTGGCACCGGCAAGCGAGATGCCGGTCATTGTCCAAAAAGAAAGACCCGAGATCGCGCTGATGCGCTGGGGGCTTGTGCCCCGCTGGACTAAGGACCCGTCCGTTGCCCGCAAACCGATCAATGCCCGGGCCGAGAGCATTGCCGAAAAACCAATGTTTCACCCGCTCTTAAAAACCGGCCGCTGTCTGGTGCCAGCGTCGGGGTTTTTCGAGTGGAAGACGGAAGGCAAACGGAAAATTCCCTTCTACTTCACCCTGCCCGGAGAGCCGCTCTTTGCCTTTGCCGGGCTGTATGATACGTGGCAGGCACCGGACGGGAATTCGCTCCTGACCTACACCATCATCACGTGCGATGCGAACCCGCTCCTCGCGGAGGTGCACGACCGGATGCCCGTCATCCTCACGCGGGAGAACGAGGATCGCTGGCTCTCGCAGGATCCGCCCGCCCCGCCGGACCTGGCCCGGATCCTCGCCCCGTATCCGGCCCCTGCAATGGCGAAGGTTGCGGTCAGCGATCTCGTGAACCGCCCGGGTGTGGACGATGAACGGGTTATCCGACCCCTTTTTGGGCTTGTGTGACCAAGGTTCCGGTATCCTATGAGCAGCCCGGCACCCGTTCCCGTCAGCCCCGCCACCCTTGCGGATTTCTTTGCCGGCCGGCACATCCCTGCCTATTGTGTCGCCGATGTCAAAACCATCCGGGCACCGGCCGGCCGTCACCCCCGCGACATCCTCCCGTCCTGCCGGACGATCATCATCTTTGCAGTCGTGATGCCGGATCGGCTCTTTTTCGGCACGGAACGGCAGCAGTCAGAAGAGACGAACGCGATCAGGAATACTCTTGAATCCACCGCATCTGCCCTTCGGGGTCTGCTCGAACAAAACGGATCCCCCACAGAAGCGATCGTCCCGTTCCTCCAGCTTGTTGTACAACACGGGATCCTCAGGGGACAACTCTCGCTCAAGCACTGCGCTGCCGATGCCGGACTTGGGACCCTTGGTGACAACTCGCTCCTCATCCATCCCCGGTACGGCAACCGGCTGGCACTTGCGGCAGTTATCACGGAACTGGCAATCGAACCCGGCCCGGCTACAGGTGTTACTGCCGCCTGTTTGCACTGCAACCGGTGCATTGAAGCCTGTGCGGCGGGAGCAATCCACGGCGGCGTTGTTACGCAGACCTCGTACCGGAACCTCACCGATTACGTGCCCCGCCCGCTCCGCCCCCTTGCATGGCGGATGATGCAGGGGAGATGGAGTGCCCGGCTCGTAACCGTGCTCCTGAACCTGGCCGCTTCCCACGTTGAGATCCGGGGGACCTGCACGGCCTGCATGACCGCCTGCCCTTACTTCAAAATACCGGAACAGTGATTATTGTACATGCCCGACCACTGCCCGGGTGCCGCGAACCTTCGCACCCCCACGCTCGCCATCAAGAAATGCCCGCAGTGCGGCGCGGAAGTAGAGCTCTTCTCAAACGACATCTCGGTGAAGTGCAGCGAATGCGGCTTTGAGGTCTTCAATGATATCATCTCCTGCGTCCAGTGGTGCAAATACGCAAAGGAGTGCGTGGGGGAGGAGACGTATCACCGGATCATGGCGCAGGTGAAGAAGCAGGAAGAGCAGCATTCGTGATAAATCCGCCTGAACCGGGAACGGTCATTTCCCCCGGGTAATTGCGATGCCTGCCGCCGCCCCCGCATCGGCCTCACCCCGGTTTTCATTTATCTGTGGATGGTAATCCAAACCGCCATGCTCCACCGAGGCCCGGGAGCGTTCACCTGCACGGATTTTAAACCCCCGCCACATCCTTCACCGGGGTGTGTATCATGCCGATGACCATTTCACCCGGGCCCCTTTGCCGGGTGTGGGTGGA
>DUHF01000327.1:0-1907 GCA_013331015.1 Methanoregula sp. | reverse complement strand
GTGACGCGGGGCGTGAGCGTGGCAAGCGAGTCGCGGACCATTGCAAGGCTGATCTTCTTCATATCCCGGCAGACTGCCGATTCAGCAAGGGGATAACACCGTTTCTTTGGGCAGTCCTTTTTGAGCCGGTGCAGGATGCCGGTCTCGGTGCCGATGATGAACTCATCAGTTCCTGATGAACATACTTCCGTGATCATGCCCGATGTGCTTGCAGCATGGTCGGCAAGATCGATAACCTCGGGCCGGCACTCCGGATGAACGAGCACCATTGCTTTTGGGTGGGCACGTTTTGCCAAAAGCACCTGTTCGGGCGTGATCCGGTCGTGCACGTAACAGTACCCGTCCCACGGGATGATCGTCTTCTTCGTGAACCGCTGGCAGTATCTCCCGAGGTTCTTATCCGGGACAAAGAGTATCTCGTCCTCTTTTTGTGCATTGACCACCCTGACGGCATTGGACGATGTGCAGCAGATATCGCTTTCGGCCTTGACCTCTGCGGACGAGTTCACGTAGCAGACAACCGTTGCGTCCGGGTGCTCTTTCTTTTTTCGGATGAGTTGGTCTGCCGTAATCATATCCGCCATCGGGCAGCCGGCATTTCCCGCGGGGAGCAGCACAGGTTTGTGGGGCGAGAGGATGGCTGCTGTCTCGGCCATAAAGTTTACACCGCAGAAGACGATGACGTCCCCGTCCCTTGCGGCTGCCGCCCGCGAGAGTTCGAGCGAATCCCCCAGAATGTCAGCAATATCCTGGATCTCTGCGGGCTGGTAGTTGTGCACCAGGATGATTGCGTTAAGCTCCGCTTTGAGGCGCCGGATCTCTTTTTCGATCTCTGCCAAAGTTTCGTGGTGGGCCATGTTCCTGTATGCTTTTTACCGCGGAATTTTATTAAAGCGTTGGTGCCGGAATCGCATGGCGGACTTTGCTGGCTCCGGAACCCGGATATTTATCCCCTTCCCCTTCCCAGTACCTCAACAATCGTGAAGATCATCCTGCCAGACAAGTCCTGTCGCGACAGAGACGCCGGGCCGGTCACTGTAGAAGCCCTCCTCCGCGAGCTCGGGCTCAACCCGGTGGAAGTCCTTGTTTCGAAGAACGGGACGCTGGTTGTGGAAGATGCTATCGTACAAGGCGCTGACGAGGTCCGGATTTACCGGATCACGCACGGGGGATGACGCGTTGAGCGCAATCCCCGGTACGGGTACGTCCCCGCACTGCTCGCTCTGCGATAGTCCGGCCGTGTACCATGACCGGGTCACCGGCCGGCACCTCTGCCGGGATCACTTTATCGCGGATGTGGAGGCGCGGGTGGCTGAGACGATCCGCTCCCGCAGGCTCATTCTGCCGGGCGACCATGTGGCAGTGGGCTTAAGCGGGGGAAAGGACAGCACGGCCCTCCTGATGATCCTTGCCCGGGTTCTTTTGGGGATTGGCAACGTCTCGCTTACAGCAGTCACGGTCGATGAGGGCATCCACGGGTACCGCGAAGACACGGTGAGGTCTGCAGACGAACTGGTAAAAAAATACCATCTCCCCCACATCACCGTCTCCTTTGTAGATCTCTTCGGCAACACCCTCGATGCGTTCCTCAAAGGCAGGGAACCGGAGGCCTGCACCGTCTGCGGGGTCCTGCGGAGGAAGGCGCTCATCGTGGGAGCAGAACGGGCAGGGGCGACAAAAGTAGCCACCGGCCACAATCTCGACGATGAAGCCCAGTCGGTCTTCATGAACGTCCTCCGGGGCGACCTGCCCCGGCTCGTGCGGGACTCCGGCAGCGACTCAAAAGGGCGTTTCATCCCCCGGATAAAACCCCTCATGCACATCTCTGAAAAGGAACTGGCAGTCTATCTCATGCTGCACGGTGCATGGCCGGACCTTCCCGAGTGCCCGTATGCCGTCCACGCCCT
>DUHF01000134.1 GCA_013331015.1 Methanoregula sp. | reverse complement strand
TCCACTGAAGCGTTTCTAAAAAGGTTTTCTCCAGAGCAAAAAACTCCAATCTCACAAAATCCAGAAGAGAAATTACTGGTAGAACGGTTCCCGGAGCGCCACCGCTTTCCGGAACAAATCCTCAAGTTCCGCCCCGCTCTTCCCGCGTATGTCAACGTGGTTGTCGGTGCGCAGCAGGCAGGGCTTGAGTTTCCCGTCCGAAGTCACGCGGAGCCGGTTGCAGAAGGCGCAGAACTCTGAGTTGTGCCGTGGCCGGACAACCTCGACCTCAGCACCATCAAGGCAATACTTCTTCCGGTGGTGCATACGGCGCGTGATGATCTGCTTTGACCGGGAGGCAAGTGAGTCTTCGAGCCCGTCCAGTTTGCTGTGATGATCGCAGGAATTGAAGTCCATGAGCTCGATGAGCTGCAGGACGAGGTTGCGGTTGCCCCGGATGTACGAGAGGAAGTCATCGATCTCGTGATCGTTGATCCCTTCGAGCACCACCATGTTGATCTTGATGGGGGTCAGGCCCGCATCAAGGGCAGCCTGCATACCTTCAAGCACATCCCCGAGCTGGTCAAACCCGGTGATCTTTCTGAACGTTTCGGGATTGATGGAATCGATGCTCACGTTCACGCGTTTCATGCCGGCATCCTTGAGATCCTGCGCATATTTTGCAAGGAGGGTCCCGTTCGTGGTCATCGAAGATTCCATCCCCGCCGGAACAGACCGGACGATATCGACAATATCTTCGCGCAGCAGCGGTTCGCCGCCCGTGAACTTGACGCTGCGAATCCCGAATTTTGACGAAACCCGGAGAATCTCTGCGATCTCCTCTTTGGTGAGCTCGGTCTCCGGTCGCAGCTCCCCCTCGCGGTGGCAGTAGATGCACCGGAAGTTGCACCGGGGCGTGAGGCTGATCCGGAGGTTGCTGACGGGCCGGCCAAAAGGATCTTTCAGAATCATGAATGGGATCAGTCCACGAAGTTCTTTGCAATGATGTAGAGCTCGGTGCTCCCCTTGCGGCTCGACTTGGTACTTAAGGTCTTGACCGCGTGGAAATGCTGCTTGGTGTCGGCATAAAGCTCGGGGAAATCCGTTCCCTGGAAGGATTTGACCACAAAATTTCCGCCATGTTTTAAGACATTGCAGGCAAAAGCAAGGGCCTGCTCGTTCAGCTCGATGATCCGGGCCTGGTCATAACTCTTGTGGCCGGAGAGTTTGGGCGCCGCATCGCAGACGATAACATTGACAACCCCGAGCAGGGTTTTTACCTGCTCCTGGATCTCCTTGTCATTGAGGTCGCCTTCAAGGGTCTCCACCCCGTCGAGATGGGCAATGGGGTTGAGGTCGATACCCAGAACCCGGGCGTCCGTGAGCGTCCTTAAAACCTGCAGCCAGCTGCCTGGCGCGGCACCAAGATCGACAACATTGTCATCGCGCCGGATCACCGCGAACTTCTTCTGGATCTCCAGGATCTTGTACGCTGCCCGTGACCGGTAGCCCTCGTGTTTTGCCCGCATGTAGGCTTTGTCATATCCCCATTGTGAACCCATAGTATGGTTTTCTCCAAAATCCCGGGCCGTAAACCCAAAACGCTATAATTAACGTAGGACGATATACTGTATAAGAGATTGTATTAAGGGGTAAGCGATGTTAAAAGCAACGATTGATGCAGATATTTTCAAGGAAGCGATCGATGCGATCTCGGCTCTCATCCCCGAGTGCCGGCTCCATACCGATGATGACGGGATCTCCACGCGGGCGGTTGACACGGCAAACGTGGCGATGATCGGCCTGACGTTAAAGAAGGAAGCGTTTGACTCCTACAAGGCTTCAAAGAGCCAGCTGGGAATCGACATCTCCAAGATGAAGAACATCTTCGGCATGGCCGGCAAAGGCGATCTCATCAGCCTCGAGATGGCCGACAATGCGCAGAAGATGTCGGTCTCCGTCCACGGCTATCACTACTCGATCACCCTCCTTGACACCAATACGATAAGGAAAGACCCGAACCCCCCAACGATCAACCTGCCGGGCAAGATCGTGATCAAGGGCGAGGACCTCAACAATGCGATGAAGGCGGCAGCGGTCATCTCCGACAAGATCGCTCTTGGGATCAACCCCAAGGACCAGACCTTCTATCTTGTTGCGGAAGGCGACACCGACCACATCCGGCGCGAGTTTACTAAAGACGAGCTGGTATCGCTCACCCCCGCAGAGGCCCGCTCGCTTTTCAGTCTTGACTATTTAAAAGACATGGGAAAAGTCATGAGCAAGGCAGCCGAAGTTGAAATCTTCCTTGGCATCGACCACCCGGTCCGGTTCTCGTTCGACATTGCCGGCGGGAACGGGCACGTAGAATACCTCCTCGCTCCCCGGATCGAGGCTGACTGATGGACTATTCTCCATCAGCAAAGGAACTTTCCCATTTCCCGTTTTTAAAAAAAGCCCAGGAACATATCAAGAAATCTTTTCCTCCTCTCGACCAGCTCTTAAAGGAGGAGAAAGGCGCGTTCCTGGTCGAACTTGCCGTGAAGCGGATCAACCAGGCGCTGGCGGTGGCTGCCAAAAAACCCCCGGTTGCGCATTTCCAGACCCGCGACGACGAGGAGATCGCAAGTTACGTGCTTGCAAGGATCATTGTCTCCTGCATCCAGGACAAACAGCTCTATGACCGTCTCACCCGGTACGAGGCTGAACGCGCGTATCAATTCCTGTTATCAGAAAAAAGTACCGAATCTGATCCGGGTGCCGGCTGGAATCAGCATGCTGTCCTTGACGATGAAGGTAACAGCAAAATTGCAAACTACCTTGCCGCGGAATTCCGGATCGATCTTGCAAAAGACCGGATGCCCCTTGCGGACTATGTCGAGATCGTCTCTGTCCTCCACGAGGACCGGTTCAAACTGGTGAACCGCCGCGTGCAGAACGGGCAGGTCGGGATAAAAAAAGAAGAACTGCTCGAGCTCCTGCGGGAGCGGATCCGGGTCATCCTCCGGCGCGATCTGCCGTACCATGTCCCAAAAGCTCTCTGTGCGCAACTGGCACCGGTTGCCGAATCGATCAAGAAAGAGTACCAGCAGCAGATGCTCCAGCAGTTCGGCTCAATCGAGGAGAGCGCGTTCCCGCCCTGCATGCAGGCCCTCATCACGGCGCTTACGGCCGGCACCAACCTCACCCACGCGGGCCGGTTTGCGCTGACCACGTTCGTCCATACCGTCGGCATGGACGTTCCTGCTATCGCCGGGCTCTATGCCCGGTCACCGGACTTTGATCCGGAGAAGACGATGTACCAGGTCGAGCATATCACCGGGCGGGGAGGATCGGGGACCGAATATACCGCCCCGGCCTGTGCCGCGATGCGCACCACCGGGCTCTGCGTCAACCGCGATGCCATCTGCGAGAACACCAGCCACCCGCTCAGTTATTACCGGTATAAAAAACGGGAGCTGGCAAAGCGGCAGAATAAACCTGAAAAGAACGATCCTTCCCCTGCAAAACAAGGTACCCCGGAATCACCGGATAGCAAAAAAGCGTGATCCGGCCGTTTTTTGCCTACGTGATCTTGTCGTTGACAAGATACCCTGCACCAGACAGGAAAAGGATGAAGATGATGATTGCGCCAAGGTAAGCGTACGCCGGCATCAGTACTATCGGGAGTGTGGCAAGCAGTATGCAGAGCAGGATAAATGCGGCAAGACCGATCACCACATCAAGAAGTCGCGCGTCCATTACACCAGTTTTTGCTTGCGAAAGATATAGGCTTATGGTGGACCTGCCCTCATCAGGGAAATTTTCATGAGGGCCGGCAGTCATCCTATGATTATGGACCGGAATGCAGCAATCGGGCTCCTGTGCCAGCATGTGCATGAAGACAGTCTGGTGAAACACTGCCTTGCAACGGGTGCTATCATGAGAGCCGTTGCGGGAAATCTCGGGGGCGACCCGGATGCATGGGAACGGATCGGGATCCTCCATGATATCGATTTTGAGGAGATTAACGGAGATATGCAGCGGCACGGGATTGCGGGAGCCGGTATCCTGAAGGCACACGGGATCGAAACCGATTGTGCAGACATTGTCGCTGCCCATAATCACCATCTCCATACTGCTCCCTACGAACGCCCGGTCGAGATCGCCCTGCAGGCAGCTGACAGCGCATCCGGGCTCATCCTTGCCTGTGCCCTTGTCAAGGGGGGAAGCCTGTCAGATGTTTCGGTAAAAACGATCACAAAAAAGGCTAAGGAGAAGTCATTTGCCGCTGGCTGCGATCGCGCGCGGATCGTGCTGATTGCGCCGCTGATGGATCTGCCGGTCTTCTATGACCATGCCCTCCGGGGCATGATGGAGATCCGATCCGATCTTGCGCTCAAATGAACCTAGTGCCTTAATGCCCTGACTGTCCCAGTACTGGATCACCATGAACCCGGCATCCGAACGCGCGTTCGTCATCTCTTCGCTTGAAGCAGCCCTTGAACCGCTGCTGAAGCATCCGGTGAGCCCGCTGCTCATTCCCCCTGAAGGGATCCCATTCGGGTATGCCCTGCGCGGAGCGCGGGACAGTACCGGGGTGGCTTTTGTCCGGATCGGAACCCCCCATGGATGCGGGGCAACGGAGCCTCTTTGCACGGTCACGTTCGGCATGGACGAGCCCGTCGTGCGGGTGATTCTCACGGTCACAAAATTCAACCCGGCGATGCGATGCGCCGCCATGTTACCGTTCTCGGATCGTGCCCTTGCGGTTCTTGAAGAGGATCTCTTTTTGGAATGCGCTTCCTTTTC
>DUHF01000276.1 GCA_013331015.1 Methanoregula sp. | reverse complement strand
ATGCACATGACCGGCACTTTCCCTGTATCTCCCCTGATTTTTTTCGGAACCGGGAGAGGACAGGGTTCGTGTCGTCGTTCCAGAGCTCGGAGAACGGCCGGTCACGGATATTTCCGACAAGGAAGACCGGTGATCGGGCAAACTGGCAGGGATACACGTTTCCGCGGGCATCGACATTGGCCACCCGTTCCCCGGCACTGCACCCCCCGTTGAGCGTGGAAAGGAGCTCGCGGGCACCCTGGAGGTCCGGTGACGCGTCCCGTTCCATGGACTGCAGGAGGTGGATGCAGTCCTGTGGTGCATCGACGGTCAGAAACTCCATCTCTTCGGCCGGGATCTCTTTCGCTTTCCGGTAGAGGGTGGAAAGCGCCCGGGTCACTTCAGATGCACTCAGCTGGAGCCGGTCATAGGAATCACTTCCCCTGCCGCATGGGACAAGCCAGTAAAGGCAGAACCGCGATGCGCCGAGGGCATGTGCAAGGTCGACAAGTGTCTCCAGCTCCTCCTGGTTATCCCTTGTCAGGGTCAGGCGGACACCACACCGCACCCCTGCCGATATACAGCTGGAGAACGCGGCAACAGACCTTTCAAACGCACCGGGGGTATTCCGGAACCGGTCATGGACAGCTGCTGTTGATCCGTCCAGCGAGATGCCCGCATACTCGATTCCGCTGCTCTTTATCTGCTCCGCAACCTCATCGGTGATGAGGGTCCCGTTGGTGCTGAGGGCCGTCTTGATCCCGTTCGTTTTGCAGTACTCCGCAAGGTCCCAGATGTCAGGACGGAGGAGGGGTTCGCCACCCGTGAAGATGACCAGCGGTATCTTCGATGCTGCGAGATCATCGATAAATTCCCGGGCCTCGGCCGTTGTCAGCTCGTCTTCAGACCCGCATCCTGGCCCGGACGATGCGTAGCAATGAGTACAGGAGAGATTGCACCGGTCGGTGAGATTCCAGAAGACAACAGGCCTCCGTATACCTGAAAAGGCTAGGTACCGGCCCGGTACTGCATCTTTCCCGTGCCGGTGTTTCATGACGGCGCTGACGGTCCCCCTGGCGTGCAGGCACTGCGTTATCCGGTTCATTTCCCGCCCCCGTTCTCCCGTATGCGGACATTCGGGACACGCTTGAACTCCTCCTCGCTGAACAGGATGAGATACCGGGACAGGCCGGCCTCTTCTCCAAGCCGGCTCACCTCTTCCTCAACTCCTTCCCGTGAGAACCCATGATGCACGGTATACAGGGAATAGTCCCATCGGCCAGGGACGGGTCTTCGTTCGTAACAGTGGGTGACGCAGGGATCTGAAGCAAGCCGGGATCCGATCTCTCCGGCCGGCCTCCCGTTGCAGTCCCAAGCGACAAGGGCATTGGCAGTGATACCCAACCGCCGCTGGTTGATACGGGCACGGAACCGACGGATTATCCCGGCCTCCTGTAACCTTCGGACACGCTCAAGGACTGCCTCACCATCCAGGCCTATTCTCTTCCCGATCTCCCCGAATGGTTCGGAAACGGGCGGAAGACCGTCTTCGAGAATGGCAAGGATCTCACGGTCAAGCCTGTCCATTCGGCCCTCCGTTCCGGACGCCTGCGAGAGGAAACCTGACATCGATCTTGATCCTCTTCACGGTCGGCAGGTCAAGAATATCGTCCCGGGAAAATCCGGTTCTTTCAAGGATATCATGGAGGAGTTCACGCAGCGAATCCGGGTCCTTTGCCGAGAGCGTGAACCAGAGCGAATACCGGTGATCACGCCGGAAGTTGTGCGAGACCTCCGGGTACCGGCTGATAACAGCAGCAACCTCGCGTATCCGCTCTTCCGGCACGGGGAGCGCAACGAGCGTTGCGGCAGTGATACCCAGGTGGCGGGATTCTATAACGGGCGAGATGCCCCTGACAATACCTTCCCTGGACAGGCGCTCCAGCCGTTCGAGAAGCACAGTTTCCGGGATTCCAAGCCGGTCTGCGACCGCCTCCCACGGACGGGGTACGAGCGGAATGTCCCCCTGCAATACATCGAGGATGCGAAGATCGAGGTCATCGACCGATGTTTCAGGGGTCATGCCATCCCCCCAGGCTCGTACGGGCACCACGGGTCCTCGGAGCAGAGCTCCCCGGCGATTGCCCCGGGTTGCAAAAGCCCGTCACACCACCGGTGAAGAACAGCTTCGGTTCCACGGTATGCCCGGGCACGGCAGCCGCCGCATATCGTCCGGTATTCGCACACCCCGCATTTCCCGGTCAGGAGGTCCGGGTTGCGGAGTACGGAAAATACCGGTGATTGATACCAGATCTTTGAAAAAGAAGTCGTTCGGAGATTCCCTGCACTTACAGGCAGGTAGGGACAGGGAGTGATGGCCCCGTCCGCATAGATACGGCAATAGCTGATCCCGGCGATGCATCCCCGTCCCCAGGCCTGATCCCCGATTCCGAGTTCTTCCGCAATCCGCCTGAACTGTGGGGCACAGGTCGGACGGAGCCGTACATCGGTGTTCCGGTACTTCAGGAGCACCTGCCGGATCACATCTTCATATTCCCATGGATCCAGGGGGGCCGAATCCTGTGCACGCCCCGTGGGAACCGGGAAAAATACCTGGTAATCAAAAACCCCGAGATCCTTTCCAAGCTCCACCACGGAATCCACATCCCCGGCAGATGGCCGCATTATCGTCATATTGATCTGGACCCCGATACCTGCTTCGCGGCAGTTCCGTATTGCCTGCACAGCCCTCTCCCACGCACCGCTGACACCCCGGAACGAGTCGTGGACTGCAGGGTCTGCGGAGTCGATGCTGACTGCAACAGTCCGGATTCCCGCGTCCCGGAGTTTCTGTGCCATGGAACGGTCGAGGAGATAGCCGCTGGTGCCCATCACCATCGGAAGCCCCCGATCGGTGCCATATCGGGCAATCGTGCAGAGATCCTCCCGCATGAGTGGTTCGCCGCCTGAGAGAACGACAACAGGCGTTCCGACATCCCGTATCTGGTCGATGACCGCCAGCGCCTCGTCCGTGGACAGCACTCCCACAGATTCATGCTCCCCTGCCTTTGCATAGCAGTGGGTGCACTTCAGCGGACATCTGAGCGTGATATTCCACGAGATGAGACGCGGCGCAGATGCTACGCGGGTATGGCAATCGGGCATTTCTATCTCTGACTCATTAAAAATACTAGGGTAAAAAATGTTTGGTACAGGCACACTGCCAATTTTCCGGCCATATCTCTCGCATCTGTCCCTGTTGATTCTGCGGCCTGGTGACAGAATACGGGTCTGGCCAGATTTCCAAAACTGGTTCAGGAGATGAATAGCGGTCTATGCCGCACCGGAAGAGGGTGCCGGATCACGAAGTTTAAGAATACAGGAAAAGAAGGATTGCTCACAGGATGAGTTCTTGCCAGTGTCCGCAAGGGTCCTGGAACGAGGTGAATGAAAGATGGAGAAGAAGAAAAAGCTGACAACCGCTGCCGGGGCACCGGTCCCGGAGAACGACAATGCCATGACGGCCGGGCCCCGTGGCCCAATGCTCCTGCAGGACGTCTGGTACCTTGAGAAACTTGCACACTTTGACCGTGAAGTTATCCCCGAACGGCGCATGCACGCCAAGGGTTCTGGAGCATTCGGCACATTCACGACCACCCATGATATCACGAGATACACCCGGGCGAAGATCTTCGAAAAGATTGGCAAGGAGACCGAATGTTTTCTTCGGTTCTCGACAGTCGCCGGCGAGCGCGGAGCCGCGGATGCCGAGCGGGACATTCGGGGATTTGCCATGAAGTTCTACACCGAGGAGGGTAACTGGGACCTTGTCGGCAACAATACTCCTGTCTTCTTCATACGTGACCCGCACAAGTTCCCGGACCTCAACCGTGCGGTCAAGCGGGATCCCCGCACCAACCTGCGTTCGGCCTTGAACAACTGGGACTACTGGACAAACCTCCCCGAAGCACTGCACCAGGTGACCATTGTCATGAGTGACCGGGGCATCCCATACTCCTTCCGCCACATGCACGGGTTCGGAAGCCACACGTACAGCATGATAAACAGGAAAAACGAGCGGGTCTGGGTGAAGTTCCACTTAAAGACACAGCAGGGTATCAAAAACCTGACCGACGAGGAGGCGTGCGAGATCGTCGGGAAGGACCGTGAGAGCAACGGGCGCGATCTCTATGAGAGCATCGAAAAAGGCGATTTTCCCAGGTGGAAGATGTACATCCAGGTGATGACCGATGAACAGGCACAGAAGATGCCGTACAACCCGTTCGACCTGACGAAGGTCTGGTACCACAAGGACTTCCCTCTCATCGAGGTCGGTATTCTCGAGCTGAACCGAAACCCGGACAACTACTACCAGGATGTGGAGCAGGCCGCGTTCAACCCTGCCGCGGTGGTCCCGGGTATCGGCTTCTCGCCTGATAAGATGCTGCAGGGCCGGCTCTTCTCGTACGGGGACGCCCAACGGTACCGTCTCGGGATCAACCACCACCAGATCCCGGTCAACAGCGCGAAGAACGCCGTCGCCCATGCCTCCCACAGGGACGGGCAGATGCGGGTCGACGGGAACCACGGCTCGACACTCGGCTACACCCCGAACAGTTTCGGGGAATGGGAGGCACAGCCCGAGTACACGGAGCCTCCGCTCGAACTCTCGGGGGCTGCGAAGGCCTGGAACTTCAGGGAGGACGACAGCGATTATTATACCCAGCCGGGCAAGCTCTTCCGCCTCATGAGTAAAGCCCAGCAGACGGAACTCTTTGAGAATACTGCCCGTGCCATGGGAGATATCCCCGAGTTCATCAAGATCCGGCACATACAAAATTGCCTGAAAGCCGACGAGTCATACGGAATGGGGGTTGCCAGGGCACTGGGAATCCCGCCCGAAAAAGTGATGTGAGGAATTTTTCAATTCCGAGGGAACTTCCTTTTTTCGGGGTATACAGGTAATCATCTTTCTGGCCATTGTCTATGGGAAAGGCCACGAACAACGTGGATCCCGACACAAGAGCCCCCATTGAACGGACACGTGTTGTTCCACCGGATCGAAGCAGGTGTGACAACTTTTGCGATCAGCAAAGAACATCATGATGAGATCGGCATCGCGTCTGTTGATCCGGTCCGATGCCAATGCAGCATCAATCAAATGCATGCCATTTCCTGCTTTAATAAGAGAGAAATAGTGGTAAGATGAAAACTTCGGCCCGTCCCGTAGCGGCTATCGTGGAAGATACCAGAAAAACGGCTCAGAAAAGATGTATAAAAAAAGATTCTGTGAGGGATTTGAACCCAGTGTCAGTATGCCTCAGCCCGGATTTGAACCGGGGACAACCAGATCTTCAGTCTGGCGCTCTCCCAAACTGAGCTACTGAGGCGGGCTTATGATATTCAACCTCCGGGTTGATAAATGATCTGATTTTTTACACCGGATTCGTCTTCCGTTCTTTTTTTATGTCCGGCAGTTGGATTCAATGAGGATGGCACTACCTGGTGGGGATGGTACAAAACCCTATGATCGCATCGTCGCAATGGTGGAATCGCGGAAATTGCCCGTGGTTCATCTCACCCACAACGATCTCGACGCAGTCGGTGCCGATGCCATTCACCGCATGAAATTTGGCGATATCACGACCATCTTCTGCTCGGTTGGAAAATTCCCGGCCATACTGGATGCAGTATCACGGGTGTCGGGGAAGGGGGACACCCTCTCGATCAGCGACATCGGGTTCAGGAAGGATCTCAAAAATACTCTCCTCCGGGCCAGGGAGAATGGGTGGAAAATAGAGTGGCGGGATCACCACCGCTGGAACGAAGATGAGATCCGGATGGCTGAATCATTGTGTGATATCGTCCATGTCGACACGAAAACCTGTGCCTGCGGGATCTGTGCACAGGATCTGATGCCCGGCGACCCGGTGGCGACCGAAGTGGCCGGCGTGGTGTGCGACTATGATCTCTGGAGACACGAAGACCCCCGTTCGGCGGTACTTGGCGAAGTGCTTCAGAGGAAGAAGAACCGTGAGTATGTTCGCGATTGCCTGGAAAAGGGCATCTTCTCCGACGCATACATCGAGAAGGAATGTGCGGAGATCAGGGATGACATGGAGGAGGTCATGAGAAAAAGCATCCGGAAAGCACGGATCTCCGACAATAAGTACCGCATCGCGTTCGCCCCACTCTACCGGTACCCGAGCGAGACCGCCGCCCGGATACGAAAGGAGCTCGGGACCGATATCGAAGTCCTGGTCTCGCCAAACGGGCGGTTTTCGCTCCGGTCGGAGCCGCCAATCAGCCACATCCTTGCCAGGGAATTCAACGGCGGAGGACATCCCAATGCCGCAGGGGGGTCGTTTTCGTTTTCTGTCTGGGACAGGCTCTTATTCCGGTTCCTGGGGAGAAGCTCGCACTTTGACAGGTTCGTCGCGGTTGCCGAGACTACCTGACAATTGTTGATGCATCCACCAGTTCTCCCCAGTATCGATCGCAGGCTGAGGTGCAGTATCCGCCTGTTGATACCTGGTCAGGATCTCGTATCTGGAGGAGTGCCATAAGTGCCCTGGCGTCTGGATCGACCAGGATAATTCGTTTAATCTCGTATTCTTCGATGA
>DUHF01000324.1:3313-12025 GCA_013331015.1 Methanoregula sp. | reverse complement strand
TTCTCAAGTCCGACAAGGTTCTTGAACTTCTGGAGCACCGGCTCGATCACGATCCCGAGCAGCTGCTCCTTGTCTTCCACCTGCCCGAAGTAATGGAGAGGCAGGCTTGCGGCCCCCATGTTCGGGTGACCGCCCGCATCGCCTATATCCCCGAACGCCTCCGCGAGGGCGTTACCCACGTGCAGCCGGATATCGCGGTTCCGGGCCGAGATGACAATCGCGGCGTCCGTGATCCCGTATACGAGCGCCGTGTTCACCCCTTCGAGCGTGATCAGGATATCCGCTGCCTGCGGGAGCGCATCGCGGTTCATCACAAAGCCCACATTGGAGAAGAGGTACCCGCTCTGGACCTTCCGCCGGGTAATTGCGGTACCGATCACGTCAAGGGTCTCCTGCGACATGGACGGCGACATGATCTTGTCGAGCAGGTCCGCGTCGGTCAGGGGCAGGAGGAAGCCGGCATAGCTCATGTCCTGCGGGGTAACGTTGCGCCGGAAGTCCCGGGTATCGGTACGGATACCATATACCAGGGCGGTTGCCACCCGTTTGTCGACCGGCACGTCAAGCTCCTGAAGGTACTGGGTGATGATACTTGCCGTGGCGCCAACGCCGGGCCGGATATCGGTGAACGCCCCCTGGGCCGGGGTGTATTTCCCATCCCGGTGGTGGTCGATGACGATATGGATCTTTGTCTGGGGCGGGACATCGTTGTTGGAGCCGGGTCCTGAGCAGTCCACCATCGCAAGGTACGTGCACTGGAGGAGCACTTCAGGGGTGAGGCGCTCCATCTTGATGTCCAGCAGGTTCACGAACGTCCGGTTCTCCTGGTGGCCGATGTTGCCTTCATAGAAGATCCGTGTCGAGAGAGTCCTGGGATTGGCATGTTTTGCGATCATGGCAAGCGCCATGGCTGATGCGATTGCGTCCGGGTCCGGGTTCTTGTGGGTGATGATCCCAAGCGTTCCTTCCCAGCCTGCAATGAGGGTGAACAGCCGCTGCGCGATCCGGCTTGCATGCTGCTTTTTTATCTGGAGGATTGCGGACCGGGCAACCACTTCCTGCGGGTAAAGAACAACTTCTGCTCCTGCGACCGTGAGCCGCTCGCCGTTCACCGGATCCGTTGCCCGGGCAACCACCTGAGTCAAGGGATACCGTTTCTTGATGGTGACGGTTGCCGCAAGGTTGGCATCCGGGTCACCGGTCATCACAAAGGCTATTTCAAAGAGCGGGAGTCCCGCGAGCATGTCGGCCGAGGCAATGTCACGCTGGTAGGCATCGAACTTCTGGTCGCGGAGGTGCCGCACCCGGGACTCGTCTTTGTCAATGACCACCACGCGCTCGTTCTCTTTTGCGAGTTCCGATATGATGTTGTACCCGTTCGTCCCGCAACCGAAAATTGAGTATTTCCCTGGTCCCTGCTGCTCAAACGGGGCTTCCTGCGGCATGTACAGATGATCTTGCCCTCTACGGTATTAAGGAATTCCAACCGGAGTACTCCAAAACCTTTATTCGCAATCATCAACCACATTATTAGGCCTAACAACGCGGGTCTGTAGCTTAGTTCGGCATAGCGGCGGACTCTTAATCCGCAGGTCAAGGGTTCAAATCCCTTCAGGCCCGTTTCTTTTACCACTTTCGGTCCAAAAAGCAGACGCTTCGGAATTATTATCTTCCCTGCCGTGGCATCTTCCGATGATCCGTTATGCAGCCCGGTAACGCAGCATTTTCGATTATCATCCTTTGTATCGCAGCCATCCTTGCCGTATCCGCCGGGTGCACCGGGCCTGCTCCGCAACAACCGCCACCCCCCACAATCACGCCGGTTCCCTCACCGGATTGCCATTGTCCGGCACTCATCTTCAAAGACCCGGAGTTTGCATTCGAACTGGAACGCACCCTTGCCGCCACGTATGCCGGAGAAGCCGACATCGGCGAATGCCTTGCCACGGCATCCCGGATCAAAGAGGGGGACTTCGAGAGCTGGTACAGCGAATGGAAGAAGACCGCGGACCACTTCCGGGCTGAGGGCGATGCGAGCCTCGCTTTAGGCCATACCGTCACGGCACGCGAAGCGTACTACCGGGCCGCCACCTATTACCGCACCGCCGAGTTTTTCCTGCACGGGAACCCGTCCGATCCCCGTATTGTGGAGACGTGGGGGAAGAGCCGGAAGGCGTTCCGCGACGCACTCGCGCTCGATACCGTCCCGTATGAGATCGTTGCCATCCCGTACGGGGACACCACGCTGCCCGGATACCTCTACAAAGTCGATAACTCTGGAAAAGCCCGCCCGCTCCTCATCGTCCAGACCGGCTTTGACGGCTGCCAGGAGGAACTCCACCCGTACGCAATGGCGGGAATCCGGCGGGGTTACACGGTCCTGACCTTCGAAGGGCCGGGGCAGGGAGAGGTGATCCGGGTGCAGCACCTCCCGTTCCGTGCCGATTGGGAGAACGTGATTACTCCCGTAGTGGATTATGCGGTGAGCCGCCCCGATGTTGATCGCGATCGCATCGCGCTCTGGGGCATCTCGCTTGGCGGGTACCTTGCCCCGCGGGGTGCGGCATACGAGCCCCGGATCTCTGCCCTTGTCGCTGACGCAGGCACCTATGATGTTGGAATGGACCTCCTGAAAGGCATGAAGAAGGGAGGCGGGCCCACCGCGAACATGACGGAGAAAGAACTGCAGGAATGGCTGCTGACCGACCCGGCTGTATTCAACAATGAGATCCGGCAGGCAATGGCTAAAGACACCGGAACCCGCTGGCTGAATGAGAACGGGATGTATGTTTTCAATGCTCCTTCCCCGGCGCTATTCTGGGCGAAATGGATGGACATGACTATGGAGGGATCGGCAGAGAAGATCCGGTGCCCGACGCTGGTGACTGCAGGGGCAACCGACCATTTTGACCCGGGTGCTATTCAGGCACAGGCACTCTACGACCACCTCACCTGCGAGAAGGATCTGATGATCTATTCCAATGAATACGGTGCCGGCACCCACTGCCAGCTCGGGGCATTTGGACAATCGTTTGCCGGCAAGTTCGACTGGCTCGATGAGAGGCTGGCGGTATCAGGGTGACGGCCTGACACAGGAGTGATTGGTCAGGCATGCATCCTGAATGACCCCTGTGGGACGTGTATTTCAAACCGGGCCCCCTTTCCGGGGATCCCGGTCTCCTTGATACTGATACCGGTGATGGCAAGGATCTCTTTTGTCAAAAAGAGGCCAAGACCGGTATTCTTCCCAAATCCCCGAAGGAAGATCTTCTCCTTGTCCCCAGTCGGGATCCCGATGCCGTCATCTTCGACGATGATGCAGAAGGTCTCCGGTAGCTCCTCGCACCGGACATGGATCTTCGTGACCTCTTTTCCGTGCCGGACTGCATTATCGAACAGGTTGAAGAAGACCCGCTCAAGCATGGGATCGGCAAAGATCTCAATATCGCCGCAGGTGCTCTCGACCGTGACCGGGACACCGGCTGCAGTCCTTCTGACAACGTCTTCAAGCCAGAGCCAGGTTGGCACATTGACCCCCAGCTCCTGGTAGGCTTTGGTGAACTCAACCTGGCTCTGTATCGTCTCTACAATGGCCAGGATCTTTTTGAAATGCCCGCCAAGGTCGGGATCGGCCTCCTTTGCCGAGGCAATCTGGACGAGGCCCATGAGCGCGGTCAGCTGGTTTCTGAGATCATGCCGCGTCATGCTGTTGAGGAGCTTGAGTTTCCGGCTGGCCTCGACAAGCGCCTCCTCGGCCTTCTTTCTTGCCGTGATATCAGTGAGGACCCCGTCGAGGTACTGCATCGCGCCGTCCGGGCCGCAAACGGCAACCGCGGACATGCTGACCCAGATGGGTTCACCGTTCCTCTTCTTCATCCGCATCTCGGCGTTCGAAACAACCCCTTCCCGTAGGAGGCGCTCGACAATATCCTGCCGGTCCTTACTATCGACATAGGACTCATCAAGGGGGCTTGCCATGAACTCCTCCACGGAATCATACCCGAAGATTTGGGCAAGGACCGGATTTGCCATGACGCGCTGTGCCGGCATCGCAATGGTTGTCCGGAAGATCCCTGCGGGAACGTTCTGCAGCAGGTTGTCCAGCTGCTGCTGGCGGACGCGGTTCTCCTCCTCCAGCCTCCGACGATCGGTTATGTCGGTAAAGACCCCAAACGAACCGCGAAAGGTTCCGTCCTGTGCAAAAAGCGGGGTCCCCGAGGTCAGGCACCAGACAACCGAACCGTCTTTTCTCATCCACGCCCGCTCGTAGCGCCCCGCTGTCCCGGTCCGGCGCTCTTCCAGCGCGGCTTTCATGGACGCCGCTTCGTCCGGGGAGACGAAATCCCAGACCGGCCGGCCATGCATCTCCCCTTCATGGTACCCGAGGATCTCGTGCATTCTTCGATTTGCATACACGGTCCGGAACAGATTATCAACCACCCATATCCCCTCGTTCGCGGTCTCAATAAGGATCCGGTACTTTTCCTCGCTCTCGCGGAGCGCCTCCTCGGTCTTCTTGAGGGTCGATACATCAGCCATGATTCCCCTGAACCCGACCAGATTCCCCGCTCTTCGTATAGGCGAACTGTATACAATCACCGCAAACATCGATCCATCCTGGCGAATTGCGGTATACTCGTGGTCGTCAAAGGGGATGCCGCGGGCAAGTTTCTCCATGTTCGCCCTGATGCGCCCGTGGTCGGACGGGTGGATTGCATCAAGGGCATGCATGCCCGCAGGAAGCCCGTCTTCGGCCAGACCGAACGTAGTGAGGGCATATGCGTTCGCGTACGTTATCTTCCCGTCAAGGTCCATCTCAAAGACCATCTGGGGGAGCAGATCGGCAAGCTCGCGGTACTTCGCCTCGCTCTCGCGGATCCGCTGCTCGCTTTGTGCAAGCTCATCGAACTGCGCCTTGAGCTGTTCCTGCGATGCCGTCATCTGCTCGCAGGCTGCCCGGAGTTCTTCCTGGATCCGGTGCCGGTCAGTGACATCCATGGCAATGTGGATGACCTTCTCAAGCCTTCCTTCTGCATCAAAGACGGGGGTGCAGTTGACGTGGTAATAGCCGCCAAGCGCTTCGATATCCTCTTCCATGGCCTCTGCAGCCTGAGTCCTTTTCAACTGTTCGAACGGGCAATGCCCGGGGGGGCCGGTTGTCCCCGGCGCGTGGAACACCTCGTAACATGCCTTCCCGAGCAGATCGGCGCGCGACATTTTTGCGGCACGGACCATGGCATCGTTGGCATCGATGATCTGGTTGTCCGCATTGAGAATGATCGCCGGGTGACCGATCGCCCGGAAGATCGTCTCCCAGTCCTTTCGGGTGTGGATCGCGTCCTCCTCTGCCTTCCGCAGGTTCGTGATGTCCCGCATAGACTCGATTGCGCCCACTATCTCACCCTGCCGGTTATAGAGCGGGCTTGCCTTCACCATCAGCGTTACTCTCTTACCCTTCGGGCGGGTGAGATCCGTTTCGGCAATCAGGGTATCTTTCTCCCGTACCAGATGCGTGTATTCGCCTTTGATCGTATCATCGGGATTGAAGATCAGATCAAGGAAGATCTTCCGCCGTTCCCCGTAAAACGGGAGGGCATATGCATGGTCTCCCTTCCCCAGCATCTCCGTTGCCGAAACGCCGCTCATATCCTCGATGGCCTTGTTCCACGCAATGACCCGGCCCTCAAGATCAACAGCCAGAGTCGCATCGGGCAGGAAGTTGATGATGTCGTTGAGGCGCTGCTCCGATTCGGATAGCGCCGCTTCTGCGCTCTTCCGGTCCGTGATGTCCCGGATCGATTCAACCGCCCCGACAATATCCCCCTGTGAATTATAGAGGGGCGATGCGATGAACCACAGGTATGCCCCCTTTCCGCCATACAGGCGCGGGATGTAGATCTCCGAGATGAACTTGTCCTCTTTTCGCTCAACAAACGGATACCGGGTCCGGATCTCCTCCTCATCCCGGAACACAAGATCGATCAGGATCGGCCTCTTCTCCCCGTAAAATGGCAGCCCGTACTCGTGGTCACTCTTCCCCAGCATCTCCCCGGCAGGGACATCCGTCATCTCCTCGATGGCACGGTTCCATGCGATCACCTTTCCTTGCCGGTCGATGGCAAACGTGGCATCGGGCAGGAAGTTGATGATGTCGGCAAAGCGCTGTTCGGAGTCTTTCAGGGCGGTCTTTGCACGCCGCCGCTCCACCGCAATCCGGATCTTGTGAGAGAGCTCGGCGAACTGGGAGGTCGGGTCCCCGCCTTTCTGGAGGTAGAAGTCTACCCCGTGGTTGATGGCCGCGATCACGATCTCTTCCCTGCCCCGTCCGGTGAAGAGGATGAACGGGAGATCCCCGTGCTCTGCCCGGACAGCCCGCAAAAACTCGATGCCGTCCATCTCCGGCATCTGGAAATCGGAGATAACTGCATCGTAGGACGGGAACTTTGGCGAGGAGAGAGCCTCTTTGGCAGAGGTGCAGGTATCGACCTTCATTTCGCCGGACTGCTCAAGGAAGAGCTGGCCCAGCTCGCAGAGGTCGGGTTCATCGTCCACGTACAGCACAGAGATCATGGCAGGGATCCGTTAGTATGCAAATGATACGTCCAGAATATAAAAAATCACAGGTCAGCCGATACGTTCGTTCCGGGAATTGGTTTTCCATTCGGGGGAACACACGAACGTCGGTCCCGAAATGACCCGGATCCCGGACCCGTTCCCCGGTGCCTTACCCCACCTTTTTTTAAATCCGCGGGATTACAGTAGATTATGAACTTTAAAGGAAGCAAGACCGAGAAAGCACTCCTCGCGGCATTTGCCGGCGAGTCCCAGGCACGCAACCGGTACAGTTTCTTTGCAAGCGTTGCAAAGAAGGAAGGCTACGAGCAGATCGCAGCAATCTTTGAGGAGACGGCGCAGAACGAGCGGGAGCACGCAAAACTCTTCTTCAAGCAGCTCAAGGGCGGCGAGGTGACCATCACGGCGGGCTACCCGGCCGGGGTCATCGGGACCACCAAGGAGAACCTGAAGGCAGCAGCCGACGGCGAGAAGATGGAGTGGGATATGCTCTATCCTGACTTTGCCTCGATCGCCGACAAGGAAGGCTTCAAGGATATTGCAAAACTCTTCCGGAACGTGGCAATGGTCGAGGCCGAGCACGAGGCCCGGTACCGGAAGCTGTACGAGAATGTGGCGAAGGGCAAGGCATTCAAGTCTGCAACCGCAACCAAATGGCACTGCCGGAACTGCGGGCATGTCGTCAGCGGCAAGAATGCTCCCGCCACCTGCCCGGTCTGCGACCACCCGCAGGCGCACTTCGAGCGGCTCGCCGAGAATTATTAATCCCATACCTTCACGTTTTTTCGGTTCATGATCGGGACCTGATGTACTCTTGAGAATGGGATCCTGATGGATCCTGAACGGGTTTTTGATCGGGATCGTGATCGCGATTTGAGCATAAAAATCGATGAGCAATTGTAAAATGAAAATTGCTCTGCGATTCTGAGATCAAAATCGCTCATCGATTTTCGTACGAAAACCGCGACCCGATTTTATCTTCCGTCAGAAATTTCGGTAGTGTACCCGGTTTTCAATCGCAAACCGATTTGAAAACCAAAATCGATGACCGATTTCAAAATGAAAAACGCTCTTCGATTCTGAGATCAAAATCGCTCATCGATTTTTCCGGCCCGATGTTTCATGGTGATCGTGATCGCGATTGCTGTTTTTTTTGGATCCGGTTGATGATGATGTTCTTTTAAAAATCGTTTCGATTCGTGATAATCCGGCAGGGACATCGAAGTGCCCAATCCCCCAATACGAAGGGGAGCGGAGGACTGGCCGGGGGGTTCAGCCCGTGGCTGGCACCTAGGGGTGCGATCATTTCTCACCCTGTGTTCTCAGGAGTCCTTTTTAAGGGGATTAGTTCATCCCGCTCAGGAATGCGATTACCCAGATCCCGACAAGGACGATTGCTGCAGAAAGGTGCCACCCGGTCCGGTGAGCAGCGCAATACCCGGCAAGGCCGGATATCACGGAGAGCCCGCCGATATATAAGACCGTCTCGGGAACGCGGATGAAGACCATATTGGCGCGGGAGAGGAAGAGAAAGCCGATACAATAGAGGGAGGGGAAAAGGAGTGCCCCAAAGAGCAGGGAGGCGGCCTTCCTTTTGGTAAACCACCCGAAGAGGACCGTGGCTGTGGGAAGCGCTGCAATGAACACCGGGATCGCAATGACCACCATTGCGTAGGATACGGCCTGGTGCGGTTCCATTCCCCTCCATGAAACACGGCTCGTTGTGTAGAGAATGAGTGCTGGCCAGACGATGAGCAGGGTGATGAGCGCGATGTGATCCGCGATCGTCTTTTTGATATCGAATCCTTCGTTTTTCATTGGTATCACCGGGTAACGATCTCTTTGTCCTGTGTCACTGTTCCGTCAGGATGGATGAGAAACCCACCAGAACAGGCATCGGCCAGTTCTAATTCAGACGCCCGGTTTCCATCGACCGTGAAATGGGCAGAATTCATCCCGGGTTCAAAGCTGGAGAGGATTACGGGATACGTGGAATTCCCTGCTCCCAGTTCAACCACTTCTTCTCTCACCGTGTGCGTTGCATTCAGGAGCCGGATAAGGATCGTGTGGGACCGGTTGCCGTCCAGGTTCATGAGCGAACAACCGGAAACCAGGTGGATATCAAACTCCTCCGGCAAT